>LKMM01000102.1 GCA_001563885.1 Natrialbaceae archaeon B1-Br10_E2g27 | reverse complement strand
GGCTGTATACTCCGGATAGTCGGCGACGACCGCCTCCTCGAGGATCTCAGCCGGATCGAGGTGGACCGCGCCGGTCAGTGGCGCGTCGTCGACCCGGTAGACGTGGAGTCTGGCACGCATTCGGCCGTGAAACGGCGGCGTAACCCGAAGCACCGCCTGTCCGGGATTTTCCTGTGTGTAGACATAGGCGTCGACGACGTCCGCTGGCGAGACCGCAAGCGACCGGATCGCCGACGGATCCGCGTTCTTCTCCGCCATTGGCCACCATTGGGCTCGAAGAAGTTTATATCGACCGACACAGACTCGGTACGGTCGTCGCGGCTGTCAGTGCCTCACCGGAACGATTGGTGGGTAATCCCACTCAGTCTGGTCGCAATCTCATCCTCGAGTTGCTCGGTTGTGACTCGCCACGTCCAGTTGCCCTCGACGGTGCCGGGCGTGTTGAATCGTGCCTCGCTGCCCAGTTCCAACAGATCCTGTGCGGTCGTAATCGCGAAGACGGCATCCGAATCCCAGACGGCCTCGATCAGATCCCAGGCGAACGACTCCTCGCCCGTCGCAAGCGCGAAGTTCAGACAGTCGCGTTGTTCGTCGTCCAGTTTCTGGTAGTAGCCGACAGCAGTGTCGGTATCGTGTGTCGAGGTGTAACCGACGGCGTTTTCCGGGAATGCTGTCGGTTTGTACCGGTGATAGTGGGCACACCAGTCGGCGTACTGGGGGATTCGCATCCCGGGAAAGCCAAACCGATCCCGAAGGGAAACGAGTCCTTCGTCGAGAAAGCCCAGATCCTCGACGATAAACGGCAACTCACCGAGGTGGGCTCCGATAGTCTCGAAAAACTCCCCGCCCGGTCCGGGACGCCACTCCCCCTCCGAGGGCGGGGCATCGTTCGGAATCGCCCAGTACTCCTGAAACGCCTTGAAATGATCGAGACGGACCAGATCGACCTGCGAGAGCAGCCGATCGAACCGATCCAGCCACCACTCGTAGCCACTCTCACGGAGTCGATCCCAGTCATACACCGGGTTGCCCCAGCGCTGCCCATCGTCACCGGGATTCGGCGGCACACCTGCAACAACGGCCGGCGTGCCATCGTCCTCGAGTTCGAACAGCTCCGGGTTCGCCCAGACGTCCGCGGAGTCGCCGGCAACGTAAATCGGCAGGTCGCCGACGAGGTCGATCCCACGCTCGTTCGCCTCGGCTCGCAGCGTGTTCCACTGCTCGTCGAAGACCCACTGGACGAACGCGTGATACCGCTGGCGCTCGGCATACTGCTCGCGTGCCGTCTCGAGTGCGTCGGGCTCTCGGTCGGCGAGGTCTGCTGGCCAGTCGGTCCAGGCTGCACCGTCGTAAGCCTCTTTGAGCGTCGCAAAGAGCGTGTACTCTTCGAGCCAGGTGGATTCACGCTCACAAAACGACTCGAAGGCGGTACGTGTCTCATCATCAGCCGCCGCCTCGAACCCCTCGAAGGCCGCCTCGAGCCGGTCACGTTTGAACGACTCGACGGCCTCGTAGTTGACCGAGTGTGGATCCGCCTCGGCCGGCCCCTCGAGACTCGATTCGTCGATCCAGCCCCGATCGGCCAGTTCTGTGAGGTCGATCAACAGTGGATTGCCCGCAAACGCAGAGGGTGAGCCATACGGCGAGTGATAATAGGCCTCGGCGGTTGGCCCGACGGGACAAAACTGCCACAGCGATTGGTCCGCCCGGTCTAAAAACTCGAGAAACTCCATCGCACCCACACCAAGGTCGCCGATCCCGTGTGGCCCCGGCAACGAGGTGAGATGCAAAAAGAGCCCGCTCTGTCGGTCGAAGTCCATAGCCAGGCTTTCGCTACGACAACGTTTCAACCTTTTCGAACGACTGTGAAAAATCGCCGTCCAGAACGGGCCGCCGAGGAGCCCGTACAGTCGACTGAGCACCAATTATAAAGTACCGGAAGATCCAACGGTAGTTAACTCATGGTTCCAAAGGTATTATTATTAGGGTGGGGATTCCCCCCGAACATCAGCGGCGGACTGGATACAGCACTCGGTGAACTGTTCAACCAGTTCGACACTCGAGACGATATCGACAACGAACTGGTCTTGCCCGCGGAGTTTGCTCCGGAGGGCCGTGACAACATTATTGGCGTCCCAACTGGCGAAGGAGACATTCGCGAGCGAATCAACCGGCTTGCAGGCGAGTTCGTCGAACACGCAGCCGACGCCGACATCGTCCACACGAACGACTGGTTCGGCTATGGGCCCGGTTCGCGCGCCCAGGCAACCCACGATGTCCAGTGGGTGACGACGTTTCACTCCCTGTCGTCGGATCGCAACCGTAATCCCCCAGACCGGGAACTCGAGAGCGAACAGCGAATCGCCGACCGCTCGAATCACCTGATCGCGGTCAGCGAACTCACCGCACGCGAGATCAAACGCCACTACGGTGGCGACGCCCACGTCATCTACAACGGCTTTAGCGCTGCCGAACACACCGGTCGCGATCTGAAAGCCGAACTCGAAATCGACGGCAAGATGCTGTTTTTCGTCGGCCGACACACCCACCAGAAAGGAATCGACCACCTCATCTACGCGATGGACGATCTTCGACGCGACGACGTTACCCTCGTCATCGGGGGCTCTGGCCACCTGACTGACCGACTCAAACGGTTCGTTTCCCTGTTGGACCTCGACGAACGCGTCAGGTTCGTCGGCTACGTCCCCGAGGCAGAACTCGGCGACTACTACGCCAGCGCCGATCTGTTCGTCTCACCATCGCTGTCGGAACCGTTCGGGATTACCATCGTCGAATCGCTCTCGGTTGGGACGCGCGTCGTCGCCTGTGAGTCCGGTGCGGCAGAAGTGCTTCCAGAGGATTGCATCGTCGAGGTCGAACCGAGCGGTCGATCGATCGCCCGCGGCATCGAACGCGCCCTCGAGATGGATACTCCAATCGAGTACGAAGAACGCACCTGGGAGACCGTCGCCGACGAACACGTCGAGTTCTATCAGGATATCGTCTCGGAGTGAACTATTTGTCGCTGGTTCAGGGTTTATATACAATCGGCCACTTTGCTCAGTCATGCGTTTGACAACGGCGCTCAACGAATACAAGCGGACTCGTGGAGCGCGTTTCCCTGAAACGGCGACGACAGATATCGGCGCCTTCTCGGGACACGGTGATCGACTCGTCCACATCGGGCCCGACGGCTCGATTCGCGATTATTCAGACTCACTCTCCGGGCTCTACGGCATCGACAGGTCTCGTCTCGGCATCATAACCGACGACCAGACCCACTGGTTCGGTGATCTGGAGACGATTAGACAACACTACTACCGCGATACGAAACTCTTCGAAACCGAGTACGACGCGGGATCGTTTACCGTCCACCAGTACGACCTGACACTCGGGCGGGCCCACGTCACCCACGTCGAACTGCGTGGGGCGGTTCCCTCGGACGCAAAACTCGTCGCGTTCGTCACACTCGCTCCCGAAGGCAAGGAAGGCCGCGTCGGCGCACTCGTCCACGAAGATGGCGGCCCCAACGGGACCAAAGCCCTCGAGGTCTACCACCGTCGCGAACACGACTACCTCACCGCCTCGACCGGCCTCGATGCAATCCACGGGCAGCGACCCGAACGGTTTGCCGAAATTCTAGACGACGAACCGGTCTCGTTCCCGCGACGAGAGCCGACCGAACACCACGAGCAAACACGCCTCAGCGGCGACTTCCTCGTGACTGCCCCCCTCGAGCGCTCGGGCCGATCCAACAGTACAACGCTCGTCAGCCAGCTTTCGGACCACGAAGAAATCGACCGGGAGATGGCCCTTGCCGACTTACGAACCTGCGCTCACGAGTACGCAACCTCCGACGAACTCCGTGCCGCCGCACGCAAGCGAACTCGCGTCGAGGTGCCCGGATCGTTGCCTCACTCCGAGGCTGTCCGGACCGACCTCCGGGCGCTCGATTTACTGACGACGCCGATCGGCGGGCGAATCGCCGCCCCCGAGTTCGATCCCTTCTATACGAACTCCGGAGGCTACGGCTACGTCTGGTTCCGTGATGACGCCGCCATCTCCGGACACTTACTCGAAGCCAGTGACCGACTCGGACTTGAAACCCAATCGACTCTCGAGGAAAGCGCCCAGTTTTTCTGTGACGCACAACTCGAAGACGGCACCTGGCCACACCGCGTCTGGGGTGCAGACGGCTCGCTTGCCCCCGGCTGGGCCAACGCGAACGTCGAACGGAACGCCGAATCGAACGAGTATCAGGCCGACCAGACGGCGACCGTCGTCGCGTTTTTAGCCCGACTCCTGCGCGAACGCTATGACCGACTGGACAACGACCTCCTTGGAGACATCCGCGATACAATTACCAACGGCGTCGATGCCTTAGAACGCGATATCGCGGACAACGACCTTCCCAAACCGTGTCAAAACGCCTGGGAAGACTCCGTTGGCCAGTTTGCCCACACCGCAGCTACCTTCCTCGAGGCGTTTTCCGCCGTTGCCCGCTCGCCACTCCGGGACTCGACCTGTGAACGTGCCGTCGAAAACGCCGACCGGATCTTCGATGGACTCGAACAACTGTGGGACGACGACCGGGAGTGTTATGGAATGCGCCTCTCGGACGGCGACCTCGATGCACGAATCGACGGCGCTGCACTCGAGTTTGCGGGCGCGTTCGCCGAGTACGACGCGATCGAGGGAGTCTCACTCACAGCGGCCCACCTCGAGCGACTCACAGATCACGTCGGCACGACGCTCGATACGCTGTTTCGAAATCCCCCTGGAAGCGACGTCGCCGGACTAATTCGGTATGAAGGCGACCAGTGGCGAACGAACGATCAGGACGCCGAAAAGATCTGGTCCGTGACCACCGCACTCGGCGTTCTCGCGGCCGCCCACGTGAGCCAACTGTTAGAAGACCACGAGCAAAACGGTGAAGCCTTCCTCACTCGAGCGAGCAACCTGTATGAACTGCTCACCGCTGATGGGCCGTTTGCCACCGAGACAGGCTACCTCGCAGAACAGGTGTTCGACGACGGCGAACTCGACAGTGCAGCCCCGCTCGCGTGGACGCACGCGGTCAGACTCAGGGGCATCGCCGTCCTCAACGATCTGAACGCACTCCCGACGACATCGACCGACGTCGAAGGACCGAGCGAGCGACCGACGTGGACCACTGGCGAAAAGTTCGGCATCTCGACTGTCGCCGACCACGCTGACCCCGACTCCTCGCGTGTCTGGTTTACGCTCACCAAAGGCGGCTTGACCGAAGCCCGCTTCCCGCAGGTCGACCTGATGAACCTCCGGGTGTTCGACTTCCTTGTCCGGTGTACCGACGGCACCGAGTACACCGTCCGGACACACATGGAGAGCCAGAAAGTCGAAGACACCGTCGACCGGCGGGTCGAACCCGTCGACGACGACGCGCTGTTGTTCCGCCACGTCTTTACCGAAGCTGGCGACGGGCAGGGCCACGAGTGGACACTGATCGTCGAGTATGCAACCGATCCAGAACACGACGCAATCGTCGCCGACGTCACCTTTGAGGCCGACGACGACAACGAGTACGACGTCTTCGCAGTCACCGACGTCGCGCTCACAAACACCGGAACCGACGACCGAGGCCTTCGTACCGGCGACGACGGTGCCTACCACCTGCTCGCTCGTGATCCACGGGCGTACACGGGCGAGACGGACAATCCGCTGTTGGTCGATCAAAACGGTGACGCCTACTCGGTCGCACTGGCAGTCGCCGCCGAGTCCCGGTTCGACTGGGCGACCGTTGGCGTCGCCGGCAGCGACCGCCTCAACAGCCTCTATGCCGACGGCGAACTCCCCGAACCCGTCGACGAGGTCGACCACGAAAACGTCGTCCTCGTCGGTCGCCTTGGCTCGGGGACGGCCATAACCGAAACCGTTGCCCTCGGCTTTGCCCGCTATGCCGACACCACCGCGGCGCTTGGCGAAGCCCACGGCGCACTCGATCGCGGCTTCGAACAGGTCCAGTCGGCCTATACCGACAGCTGGAACGCCTACCTCGAGGACAAACCGCTCCCTGAGGCCGTCGCCGACGACGAAGCGCTCACCAAGCAGTACAAAAGCGCCATCATGACACTCATGGCCGTCGAGGACAAGACGTACCACGGTGCCTCGATCGCCTCACCGTCGGTGCCGTGGGGCGAAGCCGTCTTCTCCGAAGAGCCCAAAGGATATGGCTACAACTTCGTCTGGTCCCGGGACCTCTATCACGTCTTTACTGCCTTCGACATCGTCGGCTCACTCGATATCGCGACGAGTCAACTCGAGTATATCTACGAGTACCAACAAGACGAGGCCGGCTTTATCCCACAGAATACCTACATCAACGGCATCACTCGCTGGGGTGGCGAGCAGATGGATAACATCTCCTACCCACAAGTGATGGCCTATCACCTTGCCGAACAGGGAATCACGTTCGACGATGTCGAGTATAGCTACGAAAATATCCGCCGGTCGGCCGACTACGTCTCCCGCCACGGCCCCCGAAGCGCCCAGGAACGCTGGGAAGAAGAATCCGGCTACTCCCCATCGTCGATTGCCGCCGAGATCGCCGGACTGGCCTGTGCAGCGAAAATCGCAATCGACAACGACGAAGAAACCGACGCCCTCGTTTGGCTCGGCCTCGCCGACCACTGGGCGAACAACGTCGATACCTGGACCGCGACCGAAACGGGCACCGACCGCCACACCAACACGCCCTACTTCGTCCGGGTTACCCGTGACGGCGACCCCGAAGCCGGCTATCTCCGTACACTCGCCAACGACGGTCCAACGCTCGACGAACGCAATATCATCGATGGTGGGTTCTTAGACCTCGTCCGGATGGGAATCTATCCGCCCGAAGACGAGATTGTCAAAAACTCCGTCGCGGAGGTCGACACCACCATCCGCGTCGACGTCGAAGATAACGCCGGGTTCTACCGGTACAATGGCGACGGCTACGGCGAACGCGCCCGCGAAGACAAAGGTGCACCCTGGTCCGTCCAACACAAAGGCAAAGGTCGGCTCTGGCCGCTTCTGACCGGCGAACGTGGTGAGTACGAACTTCTCGCCGCCGACGGTGACCTTACACCCGAGGACTGTCTTCGTGCGATGGAAGCGTTCGCCAATTCCGGTCGGATGATCCCAGAACAGGTCTGGGACCGCGAGGACGAAACCGACTACAACTGGGAGTTCGGACAGGGCACCGGTGCTGCAACACCGCTTGCATGGGCGATGTCCCAATTCGTCCGCCTCGCCCACGGCATCACCGCCGGCGACCCCGTCGAGACACCCGCGTTCGTCCGCGAACGCTACTGCGAACAACGCATCCACAAGCCCGACCGTGGTCCCGCAATGCGCGTCGACACCCAGTTCCAGGGCAGTCAACTCGTCGTCTCCGGCGAAACCACAGGCGTCCGCGTCGCGATCAAAACCCCAGCCGATAGCACCACCATCGCCGTCGAAGACGGCGAGTTCGAAGCCACACTCGACGTCAACCCCGGCGAAAACCGCGTCATCGTCGCCGCCGCCGACGACGACGACCTCGAGACCGCTGGGACGACCGTCCGGACGCTGCGACTCTAAGTAAGTCCCTCGCCTTTTCCGTTCTCTGACGCCGGCTCACGGTGAAACCGTTATACGGCTCACCACCCTACCGACAGATGCGTGCCTTTAGTCCCCGTCCGAGTATACCCATTCGGGTGCGATGACGGTACGGCGAACCCGGGCACGCGACAGGAGTGGAGACCTCCATCACTGTCTCCCGCCCGGCACGAGGGTTAGCCAGCCGACGCGGCATGCCGCCACGGGATGAGGCTGGACGTTAGTGTTCCGGGTGATACTTTCAACACGCACGGGAGCCACAGCTGCATCCTCTCCAGTTATTGCCATCTGATGGTCAAGCGAACAGCCACGCCACTGATTGCTGATACCATATCGCAGTGGTGGTCTCAACTAACTAGTAGTATGGATAAAACTTCCACGGCCCAGCACTACCGCTCTGCAACAAAATGAAAAAAGCCCACCACAGCGCGTGCTGTGATGGGCTCAAAGTATGAGTGGTCGGCGGCGAATCAACGTTCCCAGAGGGTCTCCCACTCCAGTAGTTGCTGATACGCAGGCGGGCTTATCGTCC
>LKMM01000101.1 GCA_001563885.1 Natrialbaceae archaeon B1-Br10_E2g27 | reverse complement strand
CTCAGCCGTTTGTGGGGACAGAGCAGATCGAATCGATCGAAACCCGTACTCCGACCGAAAACTGGGTGTACGACCTCGAGGTCGAGCGAACCCACAACTACATTTCGAACGGGATTGTCTCTCATAACTCTCAGATGCTTGGATATATCCAAAATATTGCACCTCGCTCTGTCTACACCTCCGGAAAGGGGTCCTCATCGGCGGGGCTCTGTGTGACGGGAGAAACGCTAGTGCATACGAACGATGGCTTCCAGGAAATCCGGTCGATCGTCGAACGCCGGCTTCCCGAGTCCGTCGATGCCGAAACTGGCGTCGAGGACGATGTCGAGCTATACACCTTCGATCGTGAGGCAGGAGCCCTCGAGTCCCGGTCGGGCTCGCACGTCTGGCGGATGCCGCCGAAACCGTGTCGGCTGATCGAGACAGAACGTGGCAAAGAACTCGAAGCGTCACAAAATACCCCGGTGTTGACGTGTGATGATGACGGTCTCGAGTGGAAACCAATCGCCGATATCGACGTCGGCGAGTACGTCGCGATACCGAAATACAGTGATATCGACCGAACGACGCCCCCGATCGAGGAGTATCTCGAATTTACGAACGAGAAACTGAAACTCAGCGATGACTCTATCGTTCGCCTTCGCCGACAGCTCTGTGAGACGTTTGGAACGCTGCGGGAGGCAGCCAGCGAACTCGACCTTTCCGAAGCCTTCGTCTACGATACGATCAGGAATCGTCACATCCCGATGGGGAAACTCGAGCGAGTGCTTGAGTCGATCGATCTCACATTTGAAGAGCTCTCAATCGACTGCGCGATGGCCCGTCACGGTGATAGTGTTCGGATTCCCGATAGCTTCGATGACGATCTGTGTTACTTACTCGGGTTGATATTCGGAGACGGGGACATCATGATTTCGCGTCGAGGTAAGAACCGGGGGCATATTCGAATTTCAAACAGCGACGAATCGATTCTCGAGCGGGCTATCGAGATCATCGACGATACTTTCGATAAACGGCCCGAAATCGAATACCAGGACAACAAGGTTCCGTGTATCAGGTTACACAGCGCAACTATTGCTCGATTCGTTTCGAACGTTGGGATGAAAACGCCGAAAGAGAATCTCCAACTCGATTCCCGATTGACCACTTGCGAACATGCTGGGGCCTTCCTACGCGGGCTGATGGACGCCGACGGTTCCGTCTCCGCGCGAACGAACGGTGGCTCGAGTATTCATTTTTCTACGATCAGCGAGTCGTTCGCCCAGCAGGTTCAGCTCATGCTCGAAACGTACGGCGTCAATGCACGTCTTCGCGAACGCGACCGTCGTGGTGTTTTTGTCCTCAAGAACGGCCACGAGGTCGAATCCAAGCACGTCCAGTACCATCTCGAGTGCTATGGACAAGATATCGATCAATATGCCGCAGCAATCGGGTTTGGTTGTCCGACGAAACAGGCCGCACTCGAGACCATCACTGATGATGCTGCCCGACGCGGCGAAACGATCCCTGTCGGCGGTGCGTTGGCGACCGTCGACGCGCCGGCGGGCAACTACCACACGAACATCAATAGGGGTGACAATCCCGGCCGAGAACGAGCACGAGGGTTGCTCGAGGCTGTCGACCTCGGCGAAACCAGGTCGATTATCGAAGAGGCCGTTGACGCATCCCTCTGCTGGGAGGAAGTTGTCGCCGCAGTCGACACCGGCGAAAAGGAAGTATTCGATCTCACTGTCCCCGAGACGCACAACTTCGTCGCAAACGGCGTTGTGACGCACAACACAGCGGCTGCCGTTCGCGACGACTTTGGTGACGGCCAACAGTGGACCCTCGAGGCCGGCGCGCTCGTACTCGCAGACCAAGGCATCGCAGCCGTCGACGAACTCGACAAGATGAGAAGCGAAGACCGCAGTGCCATGCACGAAGCTTTGGAGCAACAGAAAATCTCGGTCTCGAAAGCCGGCATCAACGCGACGCTCAAATCGCGCTGTTCGCTACTCGGGGCGGCAAACCCCAAATACGGTCGGTTCGACCAGTATGAGCCGATCGGCGAACAGATCGACTTAGAGCCGGCGCTCATCTCGCGGTTTGACCTCATCTTTACAGTTACCGATCAACCGGACGAGGAAAAAGATCGAAATCTCGCCGAACATATCCTGACGACGAACTATGCTGGCGAGTTGACCACCCAGCGCGAACAACTGTCCTCACTCGAGGTCAGTACCGAAGAGATCGACGAGATGACCGAGTCGGTCGATCCGGATATCGACGCCGAACTCCTGCGAAAGTATATCGCGTTCGCCAAACAGAACTGTCATCCGCGAATGACCGAGGAAGCCCGCAATGCAATCCGGGATTTCTACGTCGATCTGCGTTCGAAGGGGGCCGACGAGGACGCACCCGTTCCGGTGACGGCACGCAAACTCGAGGCGCTGGTCCGACTGTCGGAAGCGAGCGCGCGGGTTCGCCTCTCCGATACGGTCGAAGAACACGACGCCAGGCGAGTGATCGAGATCGTCCGCTCGTGTCTGCAGGATATCGGGGTCGACCCCGAGACGGGCGAGTTCGACGCTGACATCGTCGAGGCCGGCACCTCGAAATCCCAGCGCGACCGGATCAAGAATATCAAGGGGCTGATCGCCGACGTCGAAGAGGAGTACGACGAGGGTGCCCCGATCGATATCGTCCTCGAACGAGCGACGGAGATCGGTATGGATCAGTCGAAAGCCGAACACGAAATCGAGAAACTCAAACAGAAAGGCGAGGTCTACGAGCCAAGCACTGACAATTTACGAACAACCTGACGGTTACAGGTACTTTCTGATGTCGGTGACCACCGATCGGATCGTCACGGTCGCGACGTCGGCCACCTCAGCGGCAGCCGCCTGGGTGATCGTCGGCCACTCCTCTCGCTCGCCGGCAGCCTGGTACAGACAGCCCGCTGCGATGCCACTCGGATTTCGTCCCCCGATTAGTTTTTCTTCTGTGAGTAACTCGAGGTGATCTCGAGCACGGCGTTCGACGTCGGATCCGACCTCGAGTTTCGAGGCGTATCGTGGGAGATATTGTGCCGGGTCGATCGGTCCGGTTTGTAAGCCAAGATTTCGGTTGATCGCATCGTAGGCGACTCTGAGTTCGTTTTCGTCTGCGCGGGCAACGGCGACGATTTCGTCGACGGTACGAGCGATCGACCGCGTGCGACACGTCGCATACACCGACGCGGCGGCAAATCCCTCGAGTGATCGGCCCTGAAACAACCCTTCTTTTTGTGCGGATTCGAAAAGCGAGCAGGACTGTTCGCTCGTTGCTTCGGGCAGTGATAGCGACGACGTGATTCTGCCGATTTCGGCGAAGCCATACACCTGATTTCGTTCGGATTTCGTCGAGATTCGGGCACGGTTGTGTTCGCGTCGAAGGCGTGCGAGCTGTCTGCGTTTTCGGCCGGTTAGCCGTCCGTCGTAACTCGAGTCGGTTCCGGTCCCGTATCCGATCTCCGTCGAGAGTCCACGATCGTGTCTCGAGCGTGTGAGGGGTGCGCCGGTCCGACGCCGGTCGCTCGTCTCGTCGTCGAACGAGCGCCATTCGGGTCCTGGATCGATAGCGGACTCTTCGATTACGAGTCCACACTCTTTGCAGATGATTTCAGTTCCAGCTATCCGTACTCTCCCGTCACACTCGGGGCATTTGGCGAACGAGCTCTGTCTAACCATCGGAGATTACCTTACTACTCGGGTAGTGCCCCCATTATATTTAAAATGTGGTGTTGAAATTAACCTGTCGTCGCTCGTCTCTCCGGTCTGACGGGTCGGCCAGCAACTCAGTATGCGTCGTCGACACCGACGAGATCGAACGGGTGTCCGTCATCGGTTGCCGTCGCTCGCTCGTAGACGACGTGGGCGGTCGCGACGTCCTGAATCGCGAGTCCAGTCGAGTCGAAGACTGTCAGTCCAGCGGGGTCGATACTGCCCGTCGATCTGACGACGAGTTCGCCAATCTCGGCTGTGATATCCTCGTCAGTCAACACGCCTTCGGCGTAGGGGACGTTTATCTCACCGGAGTGAGTACACTGCTCGTGGTCGTCGATAACGATCGTCGCCCGCTCGAGGACGGCGTCGCTCAGTTCGTGTTTCCCGTTTGCATCCGCGCCAATGGCGTTGATGTGCGTGTGGTCGGCGACGTCGTCGACGCCGACGATGGGATCTCTAACCGGCGTCACCGTCGAGAGCACGTCACAGTGGCCGGCATCCGAAATCGATCCCTCACGGACGTCGAAGCGGTCGCCAAACGTCTGGATAAACCGGTCGACTCGAGTCTCGTCTTTGTCGGCGACGACGACCGTCTCGATCGGCCGGATTTCGCTGATTGCCTCGAGTTGGGTGTACGATTGGACGCCGGCACCGACGATGCCGAGACTCGAGGCCTCCTCGATAGCGAGATAGTCGGTGGCGACGGCGGCGGCCGCGCCGGTGCGTTTCATGGTCAGCGTCGTCCCGTCCATGATTGCAAGCGGGAAGGCCGTTTCGGGGTCTGAGTAAATCATCGTCCCGAGCACCGTCGGCAGCCCGTGATCGGTGGGGTTGTCGGGATGGACGTTGACCCATTTGATCCCCGCAGCGTCCCACTCGTCGGTCTCGAGGTAGGCAGGCATCGACCGGAAATCGCCGTTGTACTGTGGCAGATCGATGTAGGATTTGGCTGGCATCTGGGTGTCGCCTCGTTCGAACGCGCCGAAGGCCGCCTCGACGGCATCGATCACTGCCGGCATCTCGGCGTTACGCTCGACCCCATCACTATCCACAAAAAGCGTATGCATGCCCCTACGTTTCGCACGGAGGAGCCTTAGTTCGTCGGCTCGACCGACACTTCGACTCCAGTCATGCCGAGCGGTTATCGTTTGACGATCTGGGTAGTCTCGTCGTCGATCGTAAACTGATCGACGGTGTCGTGGACGTCGTTGACGAGTCGGTCGAGCGACTCAGCGAGGTCGTCGACGTGTGCTATCGCGACTGACTGGTCTTCGACGTCAGTAGCAATCTGCTGGATGGTGGCGCTGAACTCCTCGGATAGACTCGAGCTTTCGTCGACGACGCGGCTGACCTCCTGGACGTTTTCGGCCTGTGAATCGACCGTTCGGCTCACCTCGGCCGTACTCGTACTCGTTTCGTCGATGGCCGTATCGATCTCCTCTAAGGCCTCGACGACGGTTTCGATGGCGTCTGCACCGTCAGCGACATCGTCGTTGATCTCATCGATGCTGCCGACGACACCTGCGGTTCGCTCTTGGACGTCGTCGATGATACGTTCGATCTCGTCTGCTGACTCCTGGGACTCCTCGGCTAAGCTTTTGACCTCGTTTGCGACGACGGCAAAGCCGTTGCCCGCCTCACCCGCGTTCGCTGCCTCGATCGAGGCGTTTAACGCGAGCAGGTTGGTCTGTTTTGCAATGTCGGCGATCACGTCGACGATCTCGTTGACTCGTTGCATCCGATCCTCGAGTTCTTCGACCTCGTTCGTGATCCGGTCGGTCGACTCGACGGCCGTTCGGATCTGGGAAACGGCTGCCTGGCCGTCTTCGCGTCCGTCTCGAGCGAGGTCCGCTGCGTTTTCGGAGGTGGCGTCGATCTTGCCCATCGTCGCGGTGATCTCTTCGATCGACGCCGAGAGATCGGAGACGCTCTCGGTTGCGACCTGGGTCTTCTGTGTCAGGTCGTCGGTGCCATCGACTAACCGTTCGGTCGATTGGCCAACGTCTCCAGTTGAGGCAGCGACTTCTTCGCTTTTCGTGCGCAACTCGTCGCTGGCGTCGACCAGTCGGTCCGAAAGCCCTGCCGTCGTTCTGACAACCCCGCGGATGTTGTCGATTGCAACCTCGAGATCGGCGGCCATCTGCTCGTACTCTCCGTAGACGGTGTCGATCTCCGCAAACGACTCGGTGGGTGGCTCGACTGTCGGCTCGACCGTAAGATCACCCTCGGCGAGTCGGGCGAGTGTCGCCTGGAAGTCGCTTGTGACCTCGTTTTGATACTGCTCGAGTGCGAGTTTCTGTTCTCGTTCGTGAACTTCCTCGGTGATGTCACGGACGATTTCGACACCGCCGGCGAACGCCCCATCGTCGAAGAACGGAACGGCCGTTCGACTCGCCACGATAGAGCGGCCGCTCGCTTCGACGGTTTCTTCTTCGTCCCGAAGCTCCTCGCCTGCATCGCGAGCGCGCGTGATCAGTGACGTGGTGGTGCCGTCAAACAGCGACCCCGGCTCGCTGCCGAGTGCGCCCTCGCTTGTCGTCTCAAACAACTCCAGGGCTTCGTCGTTGATCTCGATGATCTCTTCGTTTCCGTCGACGAGCACTGCGGGCGCGTCAAAGGAGTTCAGTACGTACTCGAGGAGTACGTCAGAGCCAAGCGCCGACGCGACACGTGCGGTGTCCCCGCCATTGGCTTGCCCACCAGCGGCCGATCGTGTCTCGTCTGTGTCCGTCCCAACGCCGTCACCTACTTGCGGGGATTCTCCCATGCTAACACACTGCTGTAGCGTTGACAGAACCGTCACATGATTGTTTTGGCCAGAACGACGACAGAACACCCCACATCGCCATCCTTCTCAGAACGTATACGCATACTATCATATCTCTCGTGACAGGCGGAGCAAAACCCCCCAAAGGATACGTGTAAGTGTAGTGGGTCCTAACGGCCGCCATATGCCCGAAGCAACCGATCTCGAGGAACTGCGACGCGGGACCGAACTCGTCAAACGTGGGTTCGCCCGGATGCAGAAAGGGGGCGTCATCATGGACGTCGTCGACACCGAGCAGGCGAAGATTGCCGAGGAAGCCGGCGCGGTCGCGGTGATGGCGCTCGAGGCCGTCCCTGCGGACATCCGCAAACGTGGCGGTGTTGCTCGGATGGCAGACCCTGCAGACGTCGAAGAAATCGTTAACTCGGTTTCGATTCCGGTGATGGGGAAATCCCGGATCGGCCACACGAAAGAAGCCGAGATTCTCGAAGCGGTGGGCGTGGACATGATCGACGAAAGCGAGGTCCTCACCCCGGCTGACGACGCCTATCACATCGACAAACGCGACTTTACTGCGCCGTTTGTCTGCGGTGCGCGCAACCTTGGCGAGGCGCTGCGTCGGATCGAAGAAGGCGCAGCGATGATCCGCACCAAAGGCGAAGCCGGCACCGGCGACGTCAACCAGGCCGTCCACCACCAGCGGACGATCAAAGGCGAGATTCGCAGACTCGAGGGGATGAAACACGAAGAGCGGGAGGCCTACGCTCGAGAGATCGAAGCGCCGGCCGAACTCGTCCACGAGACTGCCGAAATGGGCCGACTTCCCGTAGTCAACTTCGCCGCCGGTGGCATCGCCACGCCCGCCGACGCCGCGCTCATGATGCATCATGAGTGTGATGGTATCTTCGTCGGCAGCGGCATCTTCGGTGCGGAGAACCCCCCAGTGATGGGCGAAGCCATCGTCGAGGCCGTCAACAACTGGGACGATCCAGCGGCGCTTGCCGAGATTTCGAAAAACCTCGGCAAGGGAATGAAAGGCGACGCAAACGTCGATCTACCCGAAGAAGAGAAGATGCAGGGCCGAGGCGTCTGAGACCACAATCTCACGCAGTATCAGCTCTCGCACCTACACCCTCACGCAGTAGCAGTTCGCACACCCACACCCTCACGCAGTATATGGCTGTCAAAGGGTCAGGGACATTCCCACAATAAGGGGACAGAAGCCATCTTTTTGCCCCGTTGATCGAAACGTCGCGTATGTCAACACATACTGCTGGTCACTCTAGTTCGCCACACGGCCGACGCTACGACCAGACACCACTCGTCGTCACCTGGGAGGTGACCCAGGCCTGTGCGCTCGCGTGTGATCACTGTCGTGCCGATGCGACGCCGGATCGTGATCCGAACGAACTCACGACCGAGGAGGGCCTCGACCTCTTCGAACAGGTCGCCGACTTTGGCGACCGACCGCCGATGCTCGTCCTCTCCGGCGGCGACCCACTCGAGCGACCCGACATCCTCGAGTTGCTCGAGGGTGCCAGAGAGGCGGGACTCGTCCCCTCGGTAACGCCGGCGACCACGCCGTCACTCGACCCGAAGACGCTTGCCGACCTCGCCGATGCCGGCGTCGGCCGCGTCGCGGTGAGTCTCGATGGGGCAACCGCCGACCGCCACG
>LKMM01000100.1 GCA_001563885.1 Natrialbaceae archaeon B1-Br10_E2g27 | reverse complement strand
GTCATTCGACCACCTCCACTACGTGAACGGTCGCACTGGCGACCGTGCCCCCGGCGTTGTGGGCGACGCCCGTCGTCGCGTCCTCGACGAACGAACTGTTCGGATGCTCACCTGCGAGCATGTCGGCGATTTCTGCAATCTGTGAGACGCCGGTCGCACCGACCGGGTGGCCCTTCGCTTTGAGCCCACCCGAGAGATTGACCGGCGTCTCGCCGTCGGCCGTCGTTCGACCGTCTCGAGCGGCCGAGATCCCTTCGCCGACGCCCGCGAGATCCAGCGCTTCGATTGCGAGTACCTCAGCAATTGTAAAGCAGTCATGAACCTCGGCTATGTCGACGTCGTCTGCGTCGATGCCGGCGTCGGCGTAGGCCTCCTCACCGGCCTTGCGAGCGGCGGGCGAACGGGCCAGATGCTCCCGATCGTGGAGTGCCAGTCGGTCACCACCCTGTCCGGTTCCTGTCACCGCGACTGGAGCCTCGAGGTCGTGTTCTTTTGCGTACGCTTCGCTCGTAAGCACCATGGCGGCTGCACCATCCGAGAGCGGACACGAGTCATAGAGGCCAAGCGGCGAGGAAACCATCGGGGCCTCGAGGACGTCCGAGACCTCGATTGCGCTTCGGTACTGGGCCTTCTCGTTGGGCAGTGCGTTCTCGTGGTTTTTTACGGCGATGTGGGCGAGATCCTCGCGTTCGCCACCGTACTCGGTGAAGTAGGCCTGGGCCATCAGCGCGTAGGCCCCGGGAAAAGTCATCCCCGCCCGAACTTCCCAGAGGTCGTCGGCGGCGATGGCAAGCGCTTCGGTTGCGCCCGCGGTGCCGAGGTTGGTCATCCGTTCGACGCCGCCGACGAGGACGACGTCGGCTGCACCGGCCCGGATGCGGTAGACGGCATCCCGGACTGCGGCTCCCGCAGAAGCACAGGCGGCTTCGTACCGAGTCGCCGGTGCGTGGACACCCGCGGCTTCGGCCATCAGCGGGCCCTGGTGGCCCTGGTGTTCGGCGAGTTCCCCCATGAAGTTGCCATAGAAGACGGCGTCAACGTCGGCCCTGTCGACCCCACTGTCCTCGACGGCCGCAATGCTCGCTTGCGCGAACAGATCCCGTCCGGTCCGTTCGGGCATGTTCCCGAACGCCGTGATCCCTGTTCCTGCAACACGTACGTCACTCATACACACCCCTATTCGTTCGATCCGTTAATACCTCGTGGTTACTGTGCGAACCGTTGAACAGGGGAACGGTAACCTACCGGCAAGGAGATGTGTCGATCCACCCATGTATTTATGATTACGACCGACAGAGCCACCATATGCCAACGCTTCCGTTCGAGTTCGACCTGCTCGAGAAGCTGACCGAAACGAGCGGCGTCCCCGGGTACGAAGATCGCATCCGTACACTCGTCACCGACGAGTTCGAAGACAGCGTCGACCGCGTTCGGACCGACGCGATGGGCAACGTCGTCGGCACGCTCGAGGGCGACTCGGAGTACTCGGTTGCGGTCGCCGCCCATATGGACGAGATTGGATTCATGGTGCGCCACGTTGGCGGCAACGAAGATGGCTTCGGGTTCGTCGAACTCGACGCCCTCGGCGGCTGGGATCCGCGCGTGCTCAAAGCCCAGCGGGTGACGATCCACACCGACGAGGGCGACGTACCCGGCGTCATCGGCTCGCCGCCGCCACACACGATGGACGAAGACGAGCGCGACTCGAAACCCAACGTCGAAGACGTCGCCGTCGACGTTGGACTCCCATACGAGGAGGCCACCGAGCGTATCTCGCCTGGCGACCTCGTGACGATGGACCAGACGACCGAACAGGTTGGTGAGACGATCACCGGCAAGGCCCTAGACGACCGAGTCTGTCTGTTCGCGATGCTCGAGGCCGCCCGCAAACTCACCGATCCAGCGGTGACGATCCACTTCTGTGCGACCGTCCAGGAAGAAGTCGGCTTACGCGGCGCTCGCGCACTCGGCGTCGACGTCGATCCCGACCTCGCCATCGCCCTAGACGTGACTGTCGCCAACGACATCCCCGGCTTCGACGACGGCAAGCAGGTCACCAAACTCGGCGAGGGGACAGCGATCAAACTCAAAGACTCGAGTGTCATCACGAACCCCAAACTCCACCGCCGGATGCAGGCTGTCGCCGAGGAACGCGAAATCGACTACCAACTCGAGATCCTCCCCGCTGGCGGCACCGACACGGCCGGCTTCCAGCTTTCGGCGGGTGCAAAACCCGTCGGTGCAATCTCGGTTCCAACCCGCTATTTGCATACGGTCACCGAAACTGCCCACGTCGAGGATATCGCAGCGACGATCGACCTCCTTACCGCCGTTCTCGAGACCGAAGACGGCGAACACGAGTATACGCTCTAGTGCTTTGACAAGCCTGAACTGATGGGTCAAACCAGTTGGCGGGTGTCGGTTCGACCCATCAGTCGACGCTTGGCGGAGTACTAGTGCTTTGACAAGCCTGAACTGATGGGTCAAACCAGTTGGCGGGTGTCGGTTCGACCCATCAGTCGACGCTTGGCGGAGTACTAGCAGCTCCCGGTACTCAGTTGGGAGTTATTCGGTCTATTCTATATCGGTCGTTTGCCAGGGAGGGCCTTCAGCTAACGTACCAGATGCCCTATCATGTGTGGGTGCTGGCTCTCTAGGTATGCCTACAGACCGCTGGCATCCGAATCGACGAACAGTCATTGGAACCGCAGCATCAGGCGTTACACTCGCGTTGGCCGGATGTACTGGCGACTCAGGCGACGGAGACGGCACCAATGGAGACACGGGGAATGAACCGGACGACAACGAACCTACCGATGACGATCAAGAGACGACACAGGTGGACTCGCCGACGGCGTTTCCCGACGGTGAACAGTGTCCCGTCTGCGGCATGGAGACACCGGAACATCCTGAGTGGAATGCCCAACTGGTTGGGACGGACGAGACGAGAGCATACTTTTGTTCCTCGGGCTGTATGTTGGCCTACACAGCCGATCCCGAACACTTCGACGGTGATGACAAAGCGGTCGAAAACGTTTGGGTCACCGAATACGGAACGGAAGAACTCATCGATGGACAGGAGTGTTACTACGTCCGTGTCAACGATTCAGATCACGTCGACGATATCATGCGGAGGAACCCGACGCCGTTTGCCGAACGTGGCGACGCCGAAGCGTTCATCGACGAACTCAACGACGAGTTCGACGCCAACTACGATCACGATGCGGATATCATTACGTTCGAGGAGTTCGATATGGAACTTGCGACGTTCTACCGGAGACATTCCTTTGAGGAAGAAGACGACGGCCACGGCGAAGACGACCACGACGGCCATGATCACCAATAAATCATTTACGACTCTCGCTGCCACGGGGTAGCGAAAATCTTCACACAGCCGGCAGTATGAGACGACCTTCGAGGACCGTTCATACCGGCCTTCGGGGTCGACAAGTACGTTTGTTCCACCGCCCGAGGTCGATATTCACAGGTCGTTCAAATCGTCGCGCCGTTTATATACGACAACGAGGAACTACGGCAAGTGAACGAGGTCGCGTTGCAACTCGCCGATGCCCCCCTCGAGGAACCAGTTGTCCGGATCGCACTGGCCGGTGCACTCGGGATGTTTCTGGGGCTCGAACGCGAGTGGTCACAGAAGCCCGCCGGCATCCGGACGTTCTCGTTGATCAGCCTGCTCGGGGCGGTGTTTGCTGTTTTGGCCCAGGAGACGGCCGTCGGTGAGGGGCTGTTGGTCCTCGGCGGCGTGTTGGTAATCGTCCAGGGCGTGTTGCTGGCCGTCCAGGGATTGCTCGGCAAGGACGGAACGGGACTCTCATTGACCACGTCGGTGTCGATGCTCGTCGCCTACGGCGTCGGCGCGCTCGTCGCCGCCGGCTTCATCGTAGAGGGGATCACCGTCGCCGTCCTCTCGTCGCTGTTGCTCGTGTTGAAACGTGAACTCCACGAGTTTGCGTGGGGACTCTCTCGCGAGGAGATGCGCTCGACGACCGAGTTTGCAATCCTCGCGTTCGTCATCTATCCCTTGCTTCCTGGCGAATACGTCGTCGAGTTCTTCGGTATCGTGATCCCGCTCGAGCCACAGGTCATCTGGCTGATGGTTGTCGCCGTCGCCGGTATCGGTATCGTCAACTACGCGATCGTCTCGAGTTACGGTGGCCGTGGCATCGCCGTCACCGGCTTTTTCGGCGGACTCGCGTCGTCGACGGCCGTCGTCGGGACGATGCTCGACCACGTCCGCCAGCGCCCGGAGGCAGCCACCTACGCCGTCGCCGCTATCTTGCTGGCTAACGCTGCGATGGCCGCGCGCAATCTTGCCATCGCCGTCGGCTTTACCATCGGTGGCGAGACGGCGATCCTCCTCGAGGCAATCGTCCCCCTCGGAGCCGTCATCCTGATCGCAGTCGCCGTCGCCGCCTGGAGTGCCGACTGGGGCGAGTCGACGCCGATCGACCTCGAGAGCCCGTTTTCTCTGAAAAACGCGTTAGGGTTCGGAGCCGTCTTTCTGGTCGTCTTGCTCTTCGGTTCGCTCGCTGAAACCTGGTTCGGGACGCTTGGTTTTTATGTAACGGCCATCGCCAGCGGCTTCGTCTCGAGTGCGGGCGCGACCACCTCGGCCGTTGTCCTCTACCGTGGTGGCCAACTCGGTCCCGCCGAAGCGACGATTGCCATCTTACTTGCGACCGTCTCGAGCATCGTCGTCAAGGCGATGTTGGCAGCCACGTCGACGAACCACGACTTTCGCAATCAGGTCGCCACCACCAGCGCGCTGTTGTTACTCGGCGGCGCAGTCGCCTCGGTGTTGATCGTGATTTGAATACGTATCGTCAAAGCTACAGCAGCTATTAGCAAACTGTGCTACCATTGCCCACGCAATCCGAGACTGTACTCGAGTGCGGTATCGACGTCGTCCATCCGCTCGTTGGGAATCGATCCGATGACGGTGTCGATCCGGTGGTCGATTGACACCGTTCGGATCTGACTGCAGATCACAACAGAATCGCTTTTCAGGTGGCTTTCTTCGGCACGCACGAGTACTTCGAACGGATACAGTTTGTCATCGAACGACGTGGTAAACGGTACGACGATGGTCGTCGGTGCATTTTCGTTTCCGACGTCATTTTGAACGACGAGACACGGCCGCCTCCCTCGCTGTTCTGACCCCTTCGCCGGGTCGAGTTCGACGAGGACGATATCTCCCCTGCGGACCTTCATTTACTCCCACTCCGGGGCGTCACCGAGGTACTCGTCGGCTTCGCGTGAAACGCCCCCCATCTCTTCGTTGAGTTCGCGAAGCTGTTTGGCTCGTGCTCGATAGCCGGCCGCAATATCCTCTCGTGTGATCGGCCGCTCGATGACGATTTTTCCTGCTTCTTTGCGGATCTCTACTTCGTCACCGCCGCTGATGTCAAACGCTTCGCGCAGGTTCTTCGGAATCGTGACCTGACCGCGCTCACCGACACGTCGTCTCTCGGGTTCGTTCATACATATTCATATCATATTCATACTCAAAACCGTTCCGGCTCCAGCACAACGCCGGAAAATAGCCCACGAAGAGTCGCTCGAGCAAACCGACGTTCGTACGATATATGTTCACAGGGGCCACACTGTCCAGTATGGACCGGACGACGGCCGAACCGACCGTCGAGCGGATGCCGGGTGAGCGAGCGAGACGGTGGGTCGAGTACCACCACCAGTTCGCCACGGCCTGCTCACGCTCGGCTGTGGCTACAAAACGCTTCGGCTGTTGGCACCGCTTGACGTCACCGAGCGTGAGATCGATCTCGGCCTCGAGTTGTTGATTGAGTCGATCGACGACGCAAGCTGATTCGGCTGACGTTACTCGCCGCGAAGCTCCTCGATGTGGTCGATCCGCTGCTGGACGAGGTCAGGTTTGCCGATGTCGTGGCGCATGTGCAGTCCGTCGTCGCCAGCGACTGCAAGCGCGTCTTCGGCGATTTCTTCGGCCTCGGTGATCGAGTCTGCAAGACCGACGACGGCAAACGACCGCGAGGTCGTCGTGTAGATCCCACCGTCACGTTCGTCGACACTGGCGTAATAAAGCAGGGCCTCACCCGCACTTTCTTCGTCTACCTTGACTTTTGCGCCGGCCGTTGGATCGGTCGGGTAGCCCTCGGGGACGGCGTACTTACAGACCGTTGCCTGCTCTGCAAACTCGAGGTCCGGAACTGCCTCGCCATCCCGGGCTGCGGTGAGCACCTCGAGGAAATCGGTTTCCAACACTGGAAGGGTGTTCATGGCCTCGGGGTCGCCAAAGCGGGCGTTGAACTCGATGACTTTGGGGCCCTCGCTCGTGAGCATGAACTGACCGTACAGAATTCCGCGGTAATCCTCGAGAGCGTCGACGGTTGCCTCGATGATCGAGACGGCCTCCTCGTAGTCGCCCTCGGTCATAAAGGGTAGTTCGCGGGTCGAATCGGTGTAGCTACCCATGCCGCCGGTGTTGGGGCCTTCGTCGCCCTCGTAGGCGCGTTTGTGATCCTGGACGGCGGGGGCAGTCTCGAACGTGTCGTTGGCGACGAAGGCCTGGACCGTAAACTCCTCGCCGATGAGTCGTTCCTCGAGGACGATTCGGTCGTACTCGGATTCTCGGATGTACTCCTTGCCTTCTTCGGGAGTCACCTGATCGCCGATGACTTTGACGCCTTTGCCGCCGGTGAGGCCGGCGGGCTTGATCGCCAGATCGCCGTCGTACTCGTCGATAAACGCACAGGCGGCCTCCATATCGTCGAACGTCTCGAAGTCCGGACAGCCGGGAATATCGTTGTCGGCCATGAACCGACGCTGGAAGGCCTTGTCGGTCTCGATACGAGCATCGGCCTGTTTTGGACCGAAGGCGTAGACGCCTGCCTCCTCGAGTGCATCGGCGACACCGGCGTC
This sequence comes from Natrialbaceae archaeon B1-Br10_E2g27, assembly GCA_001563885.1. Taxonomy (GTDB): domain Archaea; phylum Halobacteriota; class Halobacteria; order Halobacteriales; family Natrialbaceae; genus Natrarchaeobaculum. The sequence goes on along the minus strand of LKMM01000100.1, from coordinate 1,274 downwards.
GAGTGGTGCTTCCGGACCGATGACGGCGATGGTCGCGTCGATCTCTTCGGCGTAGGCGACGACGGCCTCGGGATCGGTCGTCTCGAGTGTCTCGAAGCCGGTCGCGAGGCGAGCGATTCCGGGATTTCGGTTGCCGGCACAGGCATACAGGTCGGCCTCGCTGGAAGCGAGCGAACGGGCGATTGCGTGTTCACGGCCACCGCCGCCGATCAGAAGTACGATTTCGCGCATGGTCGATACCGGAACGCACGATCCTGTAAACTTTGCTTTTCGCTGGCTCCGAACTATCCACCAACGTGGTTGCCTGCCGATTGTGCCAATACCCGATCACCGAGAAGTGAGCCGGTCTTTTAAGCTGTCAACTCCCGTCGGACTCGGTATACCCTGGTAGAGGGTAGTGTTCAACAAATGTCTGCGTTAGTCGTACTTGGAGAGACCCCGTTTTTGGATGTGCCGTATCTTCGCGACCAACTCGAGGACGTAACGCTCGAGGTTCGATCGCTAGAAACCGAAGCCGATGTTACCGAGGTGGTCGCTGAAGCCGACGCACTCGTCGTCGACGTTCACACGCCGGTGACGGCCGAAGCGATCGAGGCGGCCGAGGACCATCAGCTGTCGCTGATCGCACGCTGTGGAACCGGCTTCGACAATATCGACGTGGAGACGGCGACGAAATACGGAATCGCCGTCACGAACGCCCCTGACTACTGTATGGATGAGGTTGCAACGCACGCCTTCGGGCTCTTTCTGGCCTGCAGACGTCGAATTCCGGCAGCCGACCGCGAGATTCGAAATGGCGAGTGGGACTGGCAAACCGATCGGCCGATCCGTCGCGTTCCCGGCTCGACGCTTGGACTCGTCTCCTTTGGCGAGATTGCCAGACGCGTCGCCGACTACGCCGCCGGCTTCGACCTCGATATCCTCGTCTACGACCCGTTCGTCGACGAAGCCGTCGTCGAGGAATACGGCGCTGAACTCGTCGAGTTCGAGGCCCTGCTCGAGGGGTCGGATGCCATCTCCGTCCACGCGCCGTTGACCAACCAGACACGTGGGATGTTCGACGCCGATGCCCTCTCACAGATGCGCGATCATGCCGTCCTCGTCAACGTCGGCCGTGGCGGCATCATCGATGAGGTAGCCCTCGCAGACGCCCTCGAGAACGAAGAAATCGCTGCAGCCGGTCTCGACGTACTCGAGGAAGAGCCACCGGAGGAGACGCCGATCCTCGGCCTCGAGGACGTCGTATTGACCCCACACAGCGGCTGGTACTCGAT
>LKMM01000099.1 GCA_001563885.1 Natrialbaceae archaeon B1-Br10_E2g27 | reverse complement strand
GGGACGTGGTGGAATGGTTTTCCGGCTTTCTTACCCGGCGGGCTGTGGACGCGAAGCGTCCGTAGGGGTCGAAGACCCTGTGCCGCAACCGGGGAACGCCTTCATACTACAGTATGGGAGGGCCGAAGTTAACGATTCGGGACACAACTCCCGGCAAGCCACCGAACGGTGGTCTGTCTCTCATCGTGTCGGCTTCATCCCACGACTGAAGTCGTGGGCTTTCGCCTCGAAAACCTGTAACCGATCGCAGGTGGCGTCGAGACACCGACGGCCGGTGTGGGTGTCGAACGTGGGAAGTCCACAGCCACACTGGCCGTCGACGACGCCGGCGGGGAGGGCAAAACCGGTCTCGCATTCGGGATAGTTCTCACAGCCAGCGATGAGGCCGCCGCGTCTGAGAATCCGAAGGTCACCCCCACACTCCGGACACTCCCACTCGCGGTCGAAGGCCTCCCGGACTGCCGCATCGAGTGACTCACACTCCCGGTCGAGACAGACGTTAAACGCGAGGCCGCGTTCGACGCGCATCCGTGGGAGCCCACACGAACAGTCGTTTGCGCTTTCGATCGTCGCATCTCGAGGAATCGGATATCGGTTCTCACAATCGATACAGTGGACGCCGTCGGCGCGAACGAGTGTCCCCTCACACTCGGGGCAGGTTCCTACGGGTGTCCCCGCCTGCGAACTCGGGTAGTGTGCAAAGCCATCCTGATCGTGAGCCGCGATCCGAAGGGTCTGTGAATCCTTTTTTGCGACGAGCGCAAAGCCATCCCGTCGATCACTCGAGACGCTATCGGCGCGGGTAAGCCAGGCGATGGGCTGGTAGCCGTCGATATCGTGGACGAGAACGGTGTTGTCGGGCTTGACAATCGTCGTGACCCGGCCGCGGTACTCCTCGCGCTCTGTCCCATCGGCGATGACGGTACAGTCACCCGCGAGCAGGCGAATCGCTGTATCGATCATGGCCTCGTTGGCCTCGGGTTCGTATTTAAACTCGAGGCCGATCCGAGGGGGAATCGATTTCAACGCCCCACTGGAGGAGTACACATGACGGAGACGGACATAGAAATCGTGCTATTCGACGGCTTCGACGAACTCGATGCGATCGGCCCCTACGAGGTTTTTGCCAACGCCGCCGACGCTGGCACACCGCTTGCGGTCCGACTGGTCACACGCTCAGAGACCGACATGGTTACCGCAAGCCACGGGCTTCGACTCGAGCCTGATGGGACGCTTGGCCAACCAGACCTGCTGGTCGTCCCCGGCGGCGGCTGGGCGACTGGTGGCGGCGTCCGGGCGGTCGTCGAGGATGGCTCGCTTCCCGACGCCGTCGAAACCTGTCACGCCGAGGGCACAACCATCGCCTCGGTCTGTACCGGTGGGATGGTCCTTGCCCACGCGGGCTTGCTGGCTGGCCGACCGGCGACGACCCACCACGTCGCAGTCGACGATCTCGAGGCCTCGGCCGCGGAGGTAATCGACGAGCGAGTCGTCGACGACGGCGACGTGCTGACTGCCGGTGGGGTCACCTCGGGGATCGATCTGGCGCTGTGGCTGGTCGAACGGGAGTTCGGTGCCGACGTTGCGGATACCGTGGCCACGGAGATGGCCCACGAGCGCCGTGGGTCGGTCTTCGAGGCCAACGATCAGCGGAGTCGGTCGTAGATCGGGACGAGCGCCGTCCAGAAGAGCACGAACGCCGCACCGAGGCCAACGAGGGCGAGCCACGGCGTTGCCGTCCCTCTCGGTGGTCCAGTCGAGAGCAACGCGATCGTCCCGACGAACAAGACGATACAGACACAGACGCTGCCATACTCGAGTGTTGCCACGACGGGGCGGGTACGAAACTGTGTGAGGATGCCGGCGATCATCGCTCGAGGCTCACGCGTTGGATTCGATATCGGCGGCGATTTCGTCGAGTTCGTCGTCGCCGAGGTCGGGTGTCTCGCCGGCGATGGCGTGGATGGGGCCGCCGCCGTCGCCCTCGAACCGAGGGATGATATGACAGTGGACGTGGGGGACTTCCTGGCCGGCTTCCTCGCCGTTGTTAAACGCCACGGTCGTTGCGTCGGCGTCGACGGCCTCCTCGACGGCAGGAACCAGTCGGTGGATCGTCGCATAGAGATCCGACGCAACGTCGTCTGGAACGTCGTTTAGCCGCTCGTACTCGTCTTTCGGGATCACCAGCGTATGTCCCGGCGAGAGTGGATTTGCGTCCAGAAACGCGATCGTCCGTTCGTCCTCGTATACGACTCGAGCGGGAATCTCCCCCGCGACGATCTGGCTGAAGATGGTGCTCATAGCGAACAATCTGTCGGCACTCGGTAAGAAGGTTACCCGACGCCAGGTTTGTGTAGGTGTTTGTCCGTCTACGACATCTCAAACGACATCGATGGCCCGCGACCGTACCAATACGCCCCTCGAGTATCTCCTCGAGGCCGAACGCCGACTGCACAAACTGGCACCGATTCTACAGCAAACTGTGTATCCGGACGCTTAGTTGGGTTTGCGTTTTCGTCCTCGTCTCTCAGGGATTGTTGGTAGTTCGCTATCAGAGAGTATTGGTGTTGGGACACTGATGAGATGAAAGCCTGCTAAGTCCCATCAGTGCCACTGCACCCTTCTTTTCGGACGGTGACGGAGAAGAGGTTCCGTGGCTCCAACTCGAGATCCGAAATGACGGAGAAGTTCCACACCGAGCAGTGTGGACCGAGTCACGGTTTCACGATGCCGACGAGGCCGTGATGGATACGTGGGAGGCTTTCACGGACCTGCTCCCAGCAGAAACGACGTGGCGAACCTATGTCAGACAGGAGTTCGACATGGACGATTTGGACGAGGCCAATAGCACAGTCACGCAACACGAAACCGGGACGCGTGGCACTATCCGTGACGACGCTGAGGTGCTCAATTCGTCCATGTCTACGGACGAAATGGGTGTAACGGTTACCGGGGAAGTGGAAATAGAACCCCATCAAACAGACCTGACCCAGATTCATACGACCTGCTGGTATTCGATGGACCGATCTGAATAGGTTGACCGTCAGTCGCCCTTAGAATACCTCGAGGTAGTCCTCGATGACCTCGCGTTCGCCGTCGGTCAGGTCGAACAGGTCGTAGACGGCCTCGTCGATCTCCGCCTCGAGCGTCTCTATATCGGTTTCCTCGACGGTGTCACAGTCGGCCTCGAGGACGTGTCGGGATGGGGATAGACAGGGGCTGTCGACCGATTTATCCTTGCTTCGCTGTCACCAGTTTCCTCAGCCATTGTGTCGATCTGACATGCCCAAGCGTGTATCACGTTCGGTTCGAAAATCGGGCCGACTGGAGCACTGGACGAATTTACGTGAGGAGGCACGCCACCTCAAGAGAACTCGTTCACAACGTACACCCAGCGCCGTAATAACATTTCATAAATATAAATTAAAGAGGGTGTGGCAATCGAAGTAATATGTGTTCCGTACGGTGGTGAGAACAGGCAATGGTTGACGACGTCCTGTTGAGCGTGGTCATCGTTTCGCTCGTTGCTCTCGCCGTCGTTGTCAGCGGGTTGCTTGCGGGTTACTCGTGGTCACGGATCGATCACCCTGTTTCTGACTCCTATAGTTTGCTCATGACTGCGGATTGTCTCTGGGCTGGAGGGTATCTGGTGATGATTCTCGCCAGCGGACCGCTCATCGAGGTTGGACTGGTCGTCAAAGCGACGTTCTCGACGCTAGCCGGAGTTGCCTGGTTGCTGTTTGTCAGCGAGTACACCGGTGACAGCGAGTGGATTCCGGGGTGGGTATGGCCAGTCCTGACGGTCGAAGCGGTGGCGTTTGGCGTGCTGGTAGCGATAAACCCCGGCAATCTCGTGATCGCAGAGATAGCCGTTGGCCAGTTCGGAATCGGGACGTTTGCCGTCGAATCGGCCGGCGTTCTCACCGAGATTCAACTCCTACTCAGCGGCGGGCTGGTCGTCGTTTCGCTCGTCTTTCTGGGACGGTTTATGCTCCAGACGTCGAGTGTCTACCGATATCAGGCGCTCATTATCTTCCTGACGGGGTTGGTCGTCATGGTCTCGTCGACCCTTTTCGTCCAGGGGTTCCGGATTCACCCGCTGGTCGATCCGACCCCAATTCTGTTCAACGGCCAGGCTATCGCCGTCGGCTGGGCTCTCTACCGGTATGATTTCCTGCAACTCGCTCCGGTGATCATCACCCGGTTTTTCCGGGACATGAACGATCCGGTGGTGATCATCAACGACGAGTTTGTCGTCGCAGAATACAATCGGGCCGCCGACCGACTGGTCGAGGGACTCGGTGAACGAGTTCCCCTCACCGAAATCGACGACGAAACGTTCACTACGACAATGCGTTCTGCACTCTCAGCCACCGAGGGCGACGTGGAATTCACCGCCGCTCGAGATGACGGGATCGAACGAACGTACGACCTCGAGGTTACGGAGGTGACCGACCAGTTCGATATTACACAGGGACACATCGTCGTCATGCGGGAGATCACCGAACGCAAGCGACGGGAACGACGGCTCAGAAAGCAAAACGAACGATTAGAGGAGTTTGCCGACGTCATCTCTCATGACCTTCGGAATCCCCTGTCGACTGCGATGGGGTGGACAGAGCTTACACGCGAGGAGTTGGCCGGGTCCGACCCGGACAGAACGCGTGCCAGAGAGGGGCTAGAACACGTCGAGCAGTCCCACGAACGGATGGAAGAACTCATTGATCTGCTGTTGACGATGGCCAGACAGGGCCAGACCGTCGACGAAACCGAACCGGTTTCGATCACATCGTGTGCAGAAAGCGCCTGGAAGACCGCCGAGACCGACGGCTTGGACCTCGTCGTCGAGACAGACCGAACTGTCGACGCCGACTTCAGCCGACTGCGCCAGGCACTCGAGAACCTCTTTCGGAACGCAAACGACCACGGTGGAGCCTCGACGGTCTTCGTTACGGACACTGCCGCGGGATTCGCTATCGAAGACGACGGCAACGGTATCCCAGCGACCGACCGCGATTCGCTGTTCGAGTTCGGCTACACGACCGACGACGACGGAACCGGCATCGGACTCGCCGTCGTCAAACGGATTATCGAAGCCCACGGCTGGCAGGTTACGGTGGCTACCCGCGAGGGCGGTGGTGCCAAATTCGAAATCAAGACCGGGTAGACAGGCTTACGTTCGCTGGGCGACTCTCGAGGGCAATGGCTCCGTTCGATCCGGAACTGCTCGCAGAATCGTTGACTGTCCTTTTGTATGCGCTCGTCGCTGCCGTTCTCACCGCAGGGGGTACACTCGCCGAGTACTCGAGTCTCCAGCAGTTCGGTGCCGGCGAAACGACCGTTGCCCTCTGGCTTGCGGGATTTGGACTTGTCTTGTTGTATGCTGGGATGTACAAAGTCGGCTACCAGCAGGTAGTGTGTCGTCTCTCCAGAATAGATGACCAGTGAACTACCCCTGCCTACTCAGCGGCTTTCGCCGCTTCCTTGAGGCAGGGGTAGTTCACCCTGTCGAGCGCAAACGACGAACGAACATCTCGAGTCCGCCACAGCCGAGTACAACGACGACCAGCACCGTCGATCCCCAGGTATACGCCGTCAATGGCGTCGGCGAGATGCCAAATCCGGGGCCCGCAGGCGGAAGCGTCTCGAGTGACAGTTGCCACGTCCAGTAGCTCACACAGACGAAGCCGACGACGACGACGGCGAGTGGCGAACCGAGCCGATAGCGACCAGCGAGGACGATCGGAACCGCGAGCGCGAAAATGAGGCCAGTGGAGACCACCGCGAGAACCACCACGCCGATAGGTTCGATCCGGGACAGGTCCGCAACGCCCGGCAACAGCGACCGGCGCTCGAGCACCCGTGTGAGCCCGTCGACGACGAACAGATGGGCGATGCCCGCGAGGAGGGAAACGACCTCGAGTCGACCCAGGGGGTTGTAGGCGTCGGCTCGAAGACCGTACTCGAGGGCGCTCGAGATTGTCAACAGTGGCACGACGACGAGGACGGTTCCGCCGAGTGCGAAGACGATATTCGGTGGCTCGCCGAACGCGAGCGGAAGCCAGGCGACGACGCCGGCAAGCGCGAGGACGGTGGTGACGACGGTGATCCGACACTCGAGCGCCCACGCAGCGGCGAGTTCCACACCGACGAGCCCGAAGACACCGACGAATGTGACCCACAGCAGCGGCGAGAATCGCTGCCACCACGGCGACGTCGCCTGCTCCGGAAGGACGACGAAGACGGCGGCAACCGCCAACGGAAAGGCGAGAAAGCCAACGACGGCGGCTCGAACGAGCGCCTGCGGTGGATCGGTACTATCGGAACTCGGTCCAGGCACGTCAACTCACCACGAGGAGCCATCCCCCAAACAGACAGCCGACGGCCAGCGGGTGGGCGACGAGCAGGGCGGTAGTTCGCCTCGAGAGGGAGGGTGCTCGACCGCGGCGGCCGGCGACGAGCCTGCCGAGGAGGTATGCGACCGAGCCAAGCGGCGTTGCCAGTAGTCCAACGGCAACGGGGCCAAGGGCGACCAAAACCGGTTCGAAGCCACCACGGAGGAGGTCACCCGCGAGGAGATACCCCCAGAGGCCGACAACGGGGGCGCTTGTGGCCGCCCAGCTGACGAACAGGCCGTCGTTCGTGTAGGCGACCGCCGCGGCGACGAAGATGCTCGCCGGGATAGCGAACTGGACCGCGAGCCACGCCGCCACGGTAACGCGATGACCCGCCCCGACCGCAACCATGTCCAGTGCGATCAGCGTCCCAAGCGCGAGTGCGAGCGTCCAGAGCACATACCGACGACTCGAGTCGATTCGGCGACCGAGCAGAACACGTCGAAGTCCGGGAGGGCGACGCTCGGGCGAGCGTTCGAACGCTCCCAGCTGGTCGGCGACGACGACGAGTACGACCCCGAGAAAAAGTGCCACGATGAGAGAGACGAGTTCGGGACCGACGGCGGTACTTGCCCTGGTTGCGGCGTCATCGGCTAGCATGCCGATTCGTCCGGGTCCACGAGCGAGAATTCCGACGGTCGTCGAGAGCAAGGCAGCGACGACCAGCGGGGCAAAGAGTCGGTCGACGGCCGCCGCGAGTCGGTCGATCGCACGCTGTTCGCCCGCTGCGATAACGACCGCACGCTTTGTGGGCTCGTAGACGACAACCTCGCGGCCGTTTTCGCCGTAGCGAATCTCGCTTTCCTCGAGTACCCCCGCAGTCTCGAGTTTGTCGACGTGGTAGCCGACGTTTTGAACGCTCGTCTCGAGTCTTTCGGCCAGTTCCGACCGGGTGTGACCGTCATCATAACACGCCATCAATACGGCTCGAGAGGTCTCGGAGGCAAGCGCATCGAACAATCGGTCTGCCTCTTCGTCCTCCAGAGAGACGAGCGTCGGCGCTTCGGGTTCGCTACGAAGCCGTCGCACGAGCCGTCCCGCGAGACCGTCCATAGGATCCGACTCGTGGCCCGAGATAAAAACGTATCCGGGAACTACAACGTCAGTTTGAGCTGATCGAATCCGTTCGCGACGAACTCGAGCCGTTGTTGGATGCGGAAATCGAACCCTGACTCTCGGGAAGTTCCGACTGGGGTCTATGTTAGTTTTTGTCCCGTCATATTCACCCATACCCCGATTACCTCTGGCGTAAATCTACAGGCGGGGCAGGCCGAGTGCCTCGGGGCTTGACCCCGGAGCAGTTGACGCTGTGTTGTTTGTTTATCATAGAAATTTCCGGCCGGTAGCGACCAACGCAATCTGGCAACAGGCTTATATAGCCGCCCGTCGGGAGTGTCCACGCATGAACGAAAAAACCCAACAACTCCGTGAGATCTTTACCGACGTCACCGACGGCGAGGCAACGATCACCGAATCCCAGGAGGATACCCGTGGCTCGCTCGCTGGCGACGGCAGCGAGGACGACCGCCTCGAGGCCGTCATCGAACAGATGAACGACCGCTATGGCTTCGAGACGCCCCTCTCAGTAGCCGACCTCGTCTCCCTCGCGAAGGGGTTTTACGACGGCGACAGCGACGCTGAAATCGCTGACGAGATAGGGACCGACCCGGAAACCGTCTTCGACGGCCGACTCTCCTTGCATCTTCTTCGTGAGGAAGACGCCGACGGGGTCGATCTCGCAGCGATCCGCAACAGAGCGGACGACGACGCCACCCTCGCCGAAGAGTACGGCGTCAGCGAGGCCGACATCGAGCGCTATCGAACAGTCGCCGACGCAGAAGACGAATC
>LKMM01000098.1 GCA_001563885.1 Natrialbaceae archaeon B1-Br10_E2g27 | reverse complement strand
CATCTTATACCACCACTATCCAGCCGACCAGCGCGATCGTCGAGAGTACGATCACGTACTTCAATCCACTCAGGATGTCGGCATTGCGGATGTATCCACAGATGAATCCCGAGAGGATCGCCTGAAGTGCCACCGCGTGGAAGAACAACACCGACAGGAGGTCGATATCGATACTATCGCTCAGGTCGGCGTTCGCAAGCGCACCGCCGCCAACATCGGCACCGTCGGTATCACCCGTCTCGAGGCCGGCCATCGTTTCGATAAACTGCGTCTGAAGGATCGCCATGACGGCGAGTACCGTCAAGAACGTCATCATGATAATGACGACCTGCATCAGCGTTCGTGAACGCCGGTCACGCTCGAGGTCGTCGTGATTTTCGCTCGCCTGAGCTGCCGTACGAAGCACGTCCGTGATCTGGTTCGATGCTTTTTGGGCTTCAGCGATCAACCGAGTCGTTCGGGCGAGCCGCGGGATATGGTACTTGTTGTTGAACTCGATGAGTGCCTCTTTCAGGCTGGTCCCGTAGTTGACCTTCGTGTGCATCTGTTCGAATTCACGAGAGAGTTTGCTACTCGTCGTCTCCGAAACCGAATGCAGGGATTCGAGTAACGTCAACCCGGTATCGTTGGCACTCGAGAGCTTTCGAAGGTCCTCCGAGAGGTTTCCGATAACCGCTTTTCGATGACGGACGTTCCACTCATGGAAGATAGAAAGTGGGATCGCGATGAGATACAGCGGAACGAATAGGTACATGAACGTCCCCAAAATCGGAGCGTCGACCATACCGTCCCAGGAGAGCGGAGCATAGCCGGTTACCATCGCTGTCACGACAATCACGAGCGACACTGGAGCGGTCAACGCGAGTGTATACATCGGGTTGTCCCGGAAGAAGATGTGCGGTCCTTTGAGAACCTTGATCGTCTCGTGGGTCCCTTCCCGACTCTTGATCCGATCGAAGACGCTGCGTTCACCAGTGAACTCTTCGACGAGACCGAGGTCAAGTACGCCCTGGCCCTTTTGTTCTTGCACTCGGTGATCTCCACCGCCCATCTGGAGATAGCCATCACCGGGTTCGTCGTGTTTGACGGTCGAAACCAGTACCAAAAATCCAATTCCTAACAGCGGAATAAGCGCATACACCGTCAGAAACAGCATCTCGTCGGTCACATCAGCCTGTGGAATCATCTGCATGACGACCATAATGATGATCAACAACAACGGAAACAGCGACAGTGTCATATACATCTCGCCGAACAGTTCGAGCGTCTCGAGGGTGAGTTCCTGTTCTTGTTTTGCAGTTCGCATGTGGTGTTCTTTTTTGTCCTCGAGAAAGCCCTGCATGTCACCACCGCTGTTGACGATCGAGAGCATGTCGGTCAGAAACTGCGAGAGTTCGTCACTCGGCGTCTCGATTGCCTGTTTGCGTATCGCCGTCCGGTAGTCGACGTCGAAGTACTCCGTCTCTCTGACGATACTCTGGAACTCGTATGCAACCTCACCGTAGGTGTCGTCGGCTTCGGCCATCGCCTCGATGATCTCGAGTTGGTTCAACCCACCGACTGACAGCGCGTACATAAATGAGACGGAGTCGGTGAGTAGCATGTTGATCTGGCGCTTTCGGGCGGACGCACGCGAGTACGGAATTGCCACGAGCGAGCCGAAACCGATCGCAAACCCGATGCCCCCGAATACGAGTCCAATAATGAGAACGAGCGCCGGGATTCGGGCAAGTTCGACTAAGGTCATGATGGTTTCGTTCCCGATTGGGAACCCGATGACGTAGTCAATCTGTACGAACCCCGTACCGAAGAGACCGTATCCGAGCAACAATCCGAGCAACCAGAGGACAGTACCGCTGATAAAGCCGACACCGAGCGCGCGCGAAAGGTAGAGTTCGACGGTGTCGGTCATCCGGGCCTGTGCGAGTTTGGTTTCGAGATCTGCGACGAAACTGCTATGATCGTCGAACAACCGCTTGTAAAGCGGGAAAAACACCTCACCGAGTGTATCCGACCCGGCAGAGACCGAACTGCTGGTTGGGCTGTCGTCAGTTTGTAAACTCACTGTTGGTCACCATCGTCTTCAGTGTCGTCAGTAGTGTCGGCGAAAATCGAGTCTTGATCGGGAGACTCCGCTTCTGTCCCGAACAGTGACGTCTCCGTAGCATCGGAGTCCTCGTCATCGTCGTCGAACGGGGAACTCGAGTCAGCTCCGAAAACCGACTCGCTTTGTTTTTCGTCGGAGTCGGAATCCTCGTCATCGTCGTCGAACGGGGAACTCGAGTCAGCTCCGAAAACCGACTCGCTTTGTTTTTCGTCGGATTCCGACTCGAAAACCAACTCAGTTTCCTGACTTTCGTCGGAGTCGGAATCTGCCGGCTCTATCGGTTCAGCCTCTGTAGACTCTTCGGAATCGATAGAAATCTCATCAGCGGTCTTTTTCGGTTCACTGGCAGTTCCGTCCGGATCTGCTGGCTTGGTCGTTGTCTCTGTATCGTCGGAGTGTTGTTGGGATTCTGCGTCTCTCGTACTCGAGTTGTCCTCTTGTTCAAGCGCCGTTTCGAAATCGACTGATGAGTCGTCGTCCGAGCCTGGGTCGAACATCGCATCTATTTCATCCTCAGAAAACGCCGTCGTGTGTTCGGACGCGTCGTCCGGCGAGGGTTCCTCGATCGTTTCTAACGTTCCACCCATGTCGTCAAAGAGCGCGTTCAACTCTTCGGTGTCTGCCTGGATTGAGTCCGTGCCGGTAGGTTCCTGAAGATCGTCCTCGAGCGATTCGGCCTCTGGTTGCCCATCGATATCTATCCCGCTCTCGCCCGCTTCGGCGGTTTCGAAACCAGCCTCGCTTGGCTCCCACATCTGCTGGTTGCTGTCTGCATCCGACGTGACCGGATCGGAATCGTCTATCTGCCAACTGTCAACGCCCCCTTCAGTTCCGAAATCGAACGGCGAGTCGTCGCCATCGACTTCGATCGGTTCCTCGGAGTCAATGTCACCGAGGGCGCTTGCGAGTCCGCTTGGAACTTCACCTCGGTACTCCTCGAAGAGCGATTCTTCTGCCCGGTCGAGGATGTTCATCGACAGATTGTACGTCTCTGTCGTCGGGTCTGGACGGGGAACGAGTTCCTCTTTTTCCGGATCGACGTCGATCAACACACTCTCCATCTCGCGAAGATCCTCGAGACTCTCTTCTAGCTGGCCGTTTGCGATGAGCGTAAGAATTGTCTCTGGATCGTTGATAAACGCCTGCACTGTTGCTGCAACCTCGGCGTAGGTGTTGAGTTCGTTTTTGATGAGATACGCCAGGATGACCTCGCGTTTGAACAACTCCGTCTCGAGTTTGTCAACACTCCATCCGCGGTCGAAGCGAATCTCTTCTAGGGTATTCGAATCCCCCATTTTGAGGAATTCGTCGGTTTCGGCCTGCCACTGGTAGACGTCCTGGACGTTGATTTCGTCGTGTTCGGCCTCGTAGTGGTTGATTTCGGTCAGGGACTTGTTTCGGCGAACCTTCTTGCCTTGAACTCGAGTCTGGGTCTGAATCGAGACGAGGTTCAACGCCGTGAACATGGTCTTCGAGACGTTGATCGGATCCGTCGTAAACCGCTTTAACACCTCGTCGACGGAGTCGGCGTGGAACGTCGTATACGTCGTGTGGCCGGTCGACATGACCTGAAACAGCGTTCGCCCTTCTTCACCGCGGATCTCACCCATGACGATGTAATCCGGTCGTTGACGGAGTGCAGCCTCGAGGAGGTCGAACTCGTCGACGTCACCTTGTTCGTCGTCAGTAAACGATGGTCGGGTGACGCTTGCAATCCAGTTTCGCTGGGGCAGTTCGACCTCGCGTGTGTCCTCGATTGAGACGATTTTCGCGCTACTCGGGATGAAAATCGAGACGGCATTTAGCGAGGTGGTCTTCCCGGATGCAGTACCGCCGGCGAAGATCAGGCTCTTGTGATTTTCGATAGCGAGCCAGAGAAACGCCATCTCATCCAAGCTAAACGTATTCCAGTTGATGAGGTCGATCGGTGTGAACGGAACGTCTTTGAACTGTCGAATCGTGTAGTTGGTCCCGTGATCGGAGACTTCCTTTCCGAGCGTCAACTGTGCACGAGACCCATCGGGCAGTGTCGCGTCGACCTGTGGGAGGCGCTTGCTGATTCCTTTTCCGGACCGCTGGGCGAGTTTGACGACAAAATCATCGAGTTCGTCTTCACCGTGATAGATGTTGGAGATAATCTGTTCGTACTCTGAATGGTAGACGAACACCGGCGAATTGTAGCCGTCACAGGAGATGTCCTCGACGTTGATGTCGTGTTTGATTCCATCGATACGCTCGTAGCCGATGAAATCACGTTTCAGCAAGTACAACAGCTTTTCGACCTGATACTCGGTAAGCGTATCGGGGTCTTCCGCCAGAATAACCGGCTCCGGCCGGGCCGAAATCCCGCGGAGTTCGCTCGTTTGTGAATCCTCATCGTCGGTTTCGTCGTCCGAGTCACTATCCAGCGCTGATTTAAACGATGAGAGTAGGCCAGACCCGGATGCGGTAGCACTCTTATCGAAGAGGTCATACCGTTTGAGTAGCCGTCGGGTTTCAGATTCGATAACCGACCGACGTCCATCCTCACTCGTGTTCTCTTTGACTCCTTGCTCGGAGTACTTGATCGCCGTCCGGAGCTTTCCGGACAAGAAGTCTGTCACTTCGGTCTCGATTTCGTTCAGGTACGGTTCGATGACGTAGTATTTCTTTTCATTTTCTTTCTCCGAATGGAAAATGACCACGTAGGCGTAGGGCTTGTTGACCCAGTAGCGTTCGACCTCTCGAAAGTACCGTTTCTTTGTATCTGGGACGGCCTTCTCGAGGTCGTAGCGGTTGGTAACAGTCGTCGTACCATCGGGGTTCGAGAAGAACTCGTCTTCGTCTAACTCCTCCTGTACGGAAACGGTTCGGTTCTCGACGAGTTCGTTCAGCGTCGTCGCCGCATCCTTCGCGGCTGAGACGGTTGACTGTATTTCCTCTGGTGTGTGGATCTTCGACAGTACATCGTCAGTATCGAGTGCGAGTTGCTCTTCGTGTTCAGGGACCGCTGACTCGAGTGTCGACGCCTCACTATCGTAGCCGTGTTCATCCAGAAAATCCGCCCAGGAGTACTCGCCGACTCGGACGGTCGTTTCCGAACCCACCTCTGTTGGTTCGTCGTGCCCATCGTCCGCTGTAAAGTCGGATGCCTCCCCACCAGAAAAGCCTCCGGCATCTGACTCGTCGACCTCGTTAATAGCCATTGAATTCACACTGGTTGCCAGCCTTCAAAAAATTCATGTGCCGGTTACCATCTTTGATAATTATATATACGGGGCGGAACGCCCGACGGACTGCTCCCAGAAACGAACGCTGCTGTACTAATATGACTGGCTAAGAAGTGCAAACAGGCCTACGGCGAACCTGCAATTATATTAATCTTTTGACAGTATCTGGGCTCGACGGCAAAACCGACAAACGCAACATCTTGGATGGGTCGACTCTCCCACGGTCCGTTATCGACCTCGCTGACGCTCGATCACGCCCGTGTACGATAACGGGCGTGACGGGATTCGAACCCGCGATCAGAAGGTTAGGAACCTTCTGCCCTCTCCGCTAGGCCACACGCCCTGAAAAAGACTCAGTTAGATTCAGTCTCGGCCTCCTCGTCTGCGGTAACGGGTTCGGTGTCGACGAAGTCGTCGCCTTCCTCGTCCAGATCGTCGTAATCACCCGTCTCGCGCATCTCCTCGAGTTCCGTTTCGACCTTTTCACGTCCTTTCTGGAATTCGCCCATCGCCTCGCCCGTCGAACGAGCTAGTTTCGGGATTTTGTTCGCCCCGAACAGCAAGATGGCGATGAAAAGGATGATCAGTAGTTCCGGACCCCCAGGTACCCCGGGGATAATCATCGGTGCAAGTGCGGTTGCGGCTACCATCTCTATGCGTGGCTTACCCGCTGGCAATTATAACCTTTTTGGACCGCATAGCTAGCCGAGAGTCATCAAATGCTCCGTTAGCGACCAAATGCGGCCGTCTGAATCCTTCTGTCTCGCTTATAAGCTGGTCAACTCTCACTCGTCGTCTGAATGTACCGCGAACGAAACGTTCTTTCGGGCCTGCCCGAAAGGATGGCTCAATGCCCGAAACAGGAGATACTGCACCAATCTTTACCGCCCCGGTTGCTACCGGCGATATCGAGTCGTTTACGCTTTCAGACCGCCTCGAGGAAGCGCCGCTCGTGCTTGCCTTTTTCCCCGGTTCGTTTACGAGCGTCTGTACTGCCGAGATGTGTGCGTTCCAGGATCGTCTCTCGGTATTCGACGAACTCGACGCGACAGTGTACGGCATTAGCCGCGACTCGCCGTTTACACTCAACGAGTTCCGCGACCAGAACGACCTCGAATTTGGTCTGATCAGTGATCTGAACGGCGAAATCGTCGACGCCTACGACCTCGCGATGGATTTCGCCGATCTGGGCGTCTACGATGTCGCCAAGCGATCGGTGTTTGTCGTCGACGGCGACGGCGAGATTACCTATGCGTGGGTCAGTGATGACCCGGGCGTCGAACCAGAATACGACGAAGTCGAAGCCGCAGTCGACTCGACGGCATAACGACTACACCCTGCGCGGGACGCCACAGCGTTTTTCTCGACTGGTGTGGACGTAGACACTATGAGCGAAGCAGCCGCCGGCGATGACTCCCGCCGTGTCTACGATCCCGACGCACGCCACAACTTTCCCGATGAAAAACTCAATGCCGTCCTCGAGTTCATCGATGCCGACGAGGAGATTACCGTCTATCTCGAGGCCCAGAACATAAACGCCGTCGATCGGATGCGATATAACGATCACGGCACCAAACACATCGAGATCGTTCGCAACCGGGCGCTCTGTTTGTACGATCTGTTGAAAGCCAGCGACATCGATTTCAACGGCGCACGGCAACAAGGACTCGAGGAAGAAGACGAGTCAGTGATCATCGCCCTTGCCGCAACCCTCCACGACATCGGCCACGTCGTCCACCGGGACGACCACGCCTACTACTCGATCCCGCTCGCTGCGGACGTGCTCGATCGAATTCTGCCCGAGTTTTACGACGTTGCAGAGACGGTACGGGTAAAAGGCGAGGTGCTCCATGCGATTCTTTGCCACCATCGTGCAGAGACACCGTTGACGACCGAAGCCGGCGTGATTCGTGTTGCTGATGCCCTCGATATGGAGCGTGGACGCTCGCGGATCCCCTACGAACACGGCGGTCGTGGCATCAATACGCTCTCGAGTCAGGCAATTGAGAGCGTCTCCTTGCATGAAGGCGAGAACCGGCCGGTGATGGTCGAGATTGCGATGAACAATGCAGCAGGTGTCTATCAGGTCGATAATCTGTTGAAAGCAAAACTCCGTGGCTCGGGACTCGAAGACGAGATTCGCATCGTTGCGGTCAACACGAACGAAAACCGCGAACAACTGGTCGAACGAATTGAACTCTAACTAGTACTCCGCCAAGCGTCGACTGATGTGTCGAACCGACACCCACCGACTGGTTCGACCCATCAGTTCAGGCTTGCCAAAGCACTAGTACCTTCCCAACCGTCGAGTGACTAGCTTTCGACCTCCTCAATAGTCGGATAGAGCCGGTGTAGTTTCGTTCGAGCGTCCTCGTTCGTGAATTGCCAATTGATTGTGACATCTAACTCATTGCGCTCAGCCTCCCACGCAGCGACCTCCGACTGGAGGGTCGCTGCGTCGGGAATTCGGTGGTTGAGACACTGGGTCTGAAGCGAACTCCAGACGAGTTCGGCCATATTCAGCCAACTTCCGTGCGTGGGCGTGTAGTAGAACTCGAACCGATCAAGATACTCGCGTGCTTTCTCGGGTGGGAAAAACCGGTAGAATGCAGCCGGATTGTGCGTGCTAAGGTTGTCCAAGACGACCCGGATGCAGTCCGCATCCGGGTAGTCGTCACTGATCGCTACCATGCAGTCGATCCACTCACATGTCCGCCGTCGTTCCGTCACGTGAAGGCTACACTGACCAGTCAACGGTTCACTCGCCACGTGAAGCATCCGGGTCCCGTTGCGCTCGTAGTGATGATCAGTTCGAGCGACCGCTCCCGGTGTAGTGCCTAGCGTAACTTCTGAAGGTATTCACCAAGGAACTCGTCAATCCATGAGGCTGCAAAGCTCAGCCGAGTTGTAAGTTGCTCAAAAAGTTTAGTGAGGAGAGCGCGGTATTCTGCCGCGCT
>LKMM01000097.1 GCA_001563885.1 Natrialbaceae archaeon B1-Br10_E2g27 | reverse complement strand
CTCCCTGAGCCGGGCGTTTACCAACGTAATCAACCCGACGAGCGAGGAAACAGTGACGAACGCGAGTGTCGCCGCGGCCCCCACGAGCACCTCGAGTTCGATTATCGCCATCACTAACAGTATCATATACCGCCGGACGTACATTGCGAACGATGCTCGCTGCCCTGGGGTGAGACAATCGTTAGACAGATCTCTTTGGGTACGCTACAGCCCCGAGAGATATCGTGGCGGCACAGCCTCGACGGTGTAGGTCTCCCGGCCGCGTTTGGTGATCCGATAGCCTTCCTCGGTCATCGCCGCGGCGTCGACGACGAGGACGACCGGATCGCTTGCATGTCTCTGGCCAACCGTTATCGCCGTCTCTCGTGTTCCCGACAGGTGGACGTGCTGGCGACCCATCGGCTCGAGTCCGGTCTCGCGAATCGACTCGAGGTTCCGCGGTGCGGTGCCGTGGTACAACTCGTCGGGAACGGGGCCGTCACCAGCCTCGAGTGAGACGTCAACCGAGTGGCCGTAGGCGGCCCGGACTCGCTCGCCGGTGTCGTCGCTCGTTCGTTCGAAGCGACCTTTCGGATCGGTTGTGATTACCGCCGCGACGTGGTCGGCCGCAGCCCACCCGTACGTGCGCTCGACCGCGGAAACGAGGGCGTCGTACTCGGTCCATCCTCGAGTGTCGAGTTCGAGGCCAACGTCGTCGGGGAAGTGTCGCAACGCGCCGCTGCAGAACTTCGAGAGTCGACGGCGACGCTCACCTGAGAGGAGACACTCGCCAGCCGACGTACAGGTCGGACAGCCCGCGCCCGTCGCCAAAAACGGGCCGTGGTCCGGGCAGGTGTAAATCGGATCGGTCATCGCTCGAGTGGTGTAGGTCGACTCGAAAATGCCTCTCGCTTCGTGTCTAGGAGTGTATCCGAGAGCGTACTCTCGCCACACGAGATAGCGAGAATCGTGCCACAGGTGCAGCTAGTAGTTGTGGGAGAATGTCACAGGGACAGTTATATTCGCGGTCAAACTCTTGAGAGATATGCTTAACCGCCTCGCCCTGCTTCCTTGGGTAAATGAGATCAGCCCTAGGTTCGGATGTTCCCTCTCCGGTTCACACTCGTATCCGTCAACAGGAGATCGTTGCCGAACTCGGACAGCAGGCACTCGAGACTGACGGTCTCGACCAGTTGATCGAGACCGCTGTCTCCGCTGTTGCTGAAACCCTCGATGTGGAGTATGCGAAGGTTCTCGAGCTATCTGCCAGTGGTGATGGGCTATTCCTCCGGCAGGGCGTCGGCTGGCGCGACGGAATTGTTGGAACTGCTATAGTTCCAACTGATCTCGGCTCACAGGCTGGGTACACGCTGCTCTCTGAGGAGCCGATTATTGTCGATGATCTCCGTACTGAAGACCGGTTCTCCGGCCCGGAGTTGCTCATCAATCACAACGTCGTCAGTGGAATTAGTGTTATCATCGGATCAGTCGAACAGCCGTGGGGTGTGTTTGGCGTCCATACGTCCGAGAAACGGGCGTTTACCGAACATGACGCGAACTTCGTACAGAGTGTTGCAAACGTGCTCGCCTCAGCGATCGAAAATACGGAAACACGAAACGAACTCGAGGTGATGCACAATCGGATCTCGGACGCATTCTGCTCGCTGAACGAAAACTGGCAGTTTACGTATCTCAACGACCGCGCCGAAGAGTTAATCGATTTCACAGAGAAAGGCCTCCTCGGCAGCTACGTCTGGGACACCTTCGAGTGGGGAGTCGACTCGACGCTCAGAACGGAGTACGAACGAGCGATGGACACACAGGAACCGACCTCGTTCGAACTGTACTATCCTGAACCACTCGAGGCGTGGTTCGAAATCAACGTGTATCCGTCCGAAACAGGTCTTTCGGTCTACTTTCGTGATATCACGGCGCGAAAGGTGCGCGACGCGGAGTTTCGGATGGTCGTCGAGAACATAGAAGAGACCATCTGGATCACCGATCCCGAAACGATGGAGTACCAGTATATCAGCCCGGCGTTCGATGAGATCTGGGGCGTCAGTCGACAACGGCTGTACGACGATCCGAGTTCGTCCGTCCAGTGGGTCCATCCGGACGACCGCGAACGTGTCCGTACGAGCTTCGACAATCTTCCGGACGAGCCACTTGATGAGACGTTCCGAGTCGTAAGACCCGACGACGAGGTTCGATGGCTCCGTGTTCGTGGGAAACGCGTCGAAAACGACGAGGGAATCGCTCGAGTGATTGGTATCGGCCAGGACCTGACCGAGCGCAAAAGATACGAGCGCGAACTGAAAGAATCGAACGAACGACTCGAACAGTTCGCCTATGCTGCAAGCCACGACTTACAAGAACCCTTGCGGATGGTCTTTAGTTATCTCCAGTTGATCGAGCGTCGATACACGACCGACCTCGACGACGACGGGAAAGAGTTCCTCGAGTTTGCTATCGACGGGGCAGAACGAATGCGCGAGATGATCGACTCGCTGCTTGCCTATTCGCGGGTAGATACACAGGGTGATCCGTTAGGACCGGTCGATTTGAACCGGCTTCTCGAGGACGTCCAAGACGATCTGCAGATACCCATTGAAACGAACAACACGACACTGACAACTGAAAAGTTGCCGAGGGTCAACGGTGACGACCGACAGCTCCGGCAGGTCTTTCAGAATTTGTTGAGTAACGCGATCACTTACAGCGGAGACGAGCCACCTGAGATACACGTTACGGCTACTCCACAAGAGCGAATGTGGAAGATCTCAGTCCACGATACGGGTATTGGGATCGATCCTGACCAGCAAGACCGCGTTTTCGAACTGTTTCAGCGACTCCACGGTCAGCAAGAACATTCCGGGACCGGAATCGGGCTGGCACTCTGTCGGCGCATTATCGAACGACACGGGGGCGAAATCTGGGTCGAGTCCGAACCCGGCGAAGGTGCAACGTTTTCGTGTACGCTTCCACAAACTGATTCGTAAATCGCCTCGTTTCGAAAGCCGACATGTTACAACAGCTGGAAAGTAATAAAAAACCCAGCTATGGCGATAAAAAACCCCACAAGTTGGATAAATGTGTACTGTCCTTCATTGAATTCGATTTCCTCTGGTCTTCGTGTCGTCCCTACCGACTTCTGATATCGGTCGATTTCCCCCACCCACCCGGGTTTAACCACACAAAATACACCAAAAACAAATAGCAAAATAGAGATGGCCACTGGCATATTTCTCAGTACTTCTCCACCGCTGTAAAAGTGTTATGTAGCTTGAATACGGGAACCAGTCCAAACTGCTGATTGCATGTGCTGACCGATCATTGACTCCTCAAATCACCCCTGGGTTTTCAAATTAGTTCGTTCGAAAGGACAGATCGAGCGACGGTGCAGAGTGGGTGAGCGACCCCATCGAAATGACGTCGACGCCGGTGGCCGCGTAGTCGGCGACGCTCTCGAGCGTAATTCCCCCACTGGCTTCAGCGAGCACGCCGTCGTAGTTCGACAGTAACTCGACTGCATCAGCGACTTCCACAGGTGACATATTGTCCAGCAAGACGATATCGGCACCCGCCTCGGCGGCCCGTGGGGCATCGGCGACGGTCTCGACCTCGACGTCGAGTTTGGTGGCAAACGACGCCCGCTCGCGGAAGTGCTCGATTGCACCCTCGAGGCCCATCTCGGCGGCGTGGTTGTCCTTTACCATCACCATATGGGAGAGATCCAGCCGGTGGGTATCGCCGCCGCCGGCGACGACGGCACGTTTCTCGAGACCGCGCAGACCGGGGGTCGTCTTTCGGGTGGCGGCGATCCGAACGGTGGTCGATTCGGCTCTGGCGCGATCGACGGTCGCTCGAGTTCGGGTGGCGATCCCCGAGGCGTGACCTGCGAGGTTCACGGCGACGCGTTCGCCCCGGAGAACCTCGCGGGCTGGTCCTTCGACCCGAAGGACGGTCTCCTCGGAGTCGACGCGAGTGCCCGCGTCGAGGACATCACAGACCTCGACGCCGAGATATTCGAAGACGCGGGTAGCGGCGTCGAGACCCGCGACAACGCCGGCTTCCTTGGCCACGAGCCGGCCGGTGGTATCGCCGGGGACGTGGTTCGTCACGTCGTGGTGGCCGACGTCCTCGCGGAGCCACCGCTCGATCTGTGCGTCGGTGATCATGTCAGTCACCGGCAGGGTGTTCCACCGGTTCGGGGTCGACGACGTAGTGACACCCCTTCGACTCCGTGTTCTCGCTTGCTGCCCGCGCGATCAGCAACGCGACGACGCTTGCGTTCCGGAGTTCATAGAGGTCTCGAGCCGTCCGCGTGCGGATGTAGGCGTCGACTTCGCCTTTGAGCCGCCGGAGAACAGCACTCGCCCGCGCAATCTCTTCGGGGTCGCGTTCGAGACCGAGATAGTCGTCCATCGTCCGTCTGAGCCGGATGGATTTCTCGGCGGCAAAGCGTTCGGGAAGATCGGGATCGCTGTCGAGTAACTCGGGAGCCTCGACGACCTCGGGGTCGTGACCGACGGCGTCCACACCAGCGCGCAAGCCCCAGACGAGCCCCTCGAGGAGGCTGGTACTTGCCAGTCGGTTTGCGCCGTGGACGCCGGTCCGGGCACACTCGCCGACGGCGTATAGTCGGTCGAGACTCGTCTGCCCGCAGTCGTCGACGTCGATGCCGCCACAGAGGAAGTGCTCGCAGGGAGCGACGGGAATCTCGTTGCCCTCGATACCTCGGTCACGGCATTTCGTTGCGATGTTCGGAAACTCGGCTTCGAACTCGAGCGGGCTGACATCTAAGACGACCTCGCCCGTCGTCTCGCGTTCGGCGTCGACAGCGCGAGCAACGACGTCCCGTGGTGCGAGTTCGGCGTCGGGATGGTAGTCGTCCATGAATCGTTCGCCGTTGCCGTTGCACAATACAGCACCCTCCCCGCGCAGCGCCTCCGAGAGCAAGAACGGATCGTCCCCAGCGTAGGCGGTTGGATGGAACTGGACGTACTCGAGGTCGGCGACGTCGGCCCCGGCGAGGGCAGCCATCGCGATGCCGTCACCGGTGGCATCAGAGGGGTTGGTCGATCGGGAATACAGCGCCCCAACACCGCCCGTTGCGAGAACCGTCGATCCGGCGTAGATCGGGTGGCCTGTCGGAGCCTTTGGGCCGCTCGAGTCGTCTTCGGGTGGCTTGCGGTCGCTTATCACCCCGTGAACGCGGCCCTCGTGGGTGATGAGTTCGAGGGCGGCGGTGTCCTGGCGGATCTCGATCCGATCGTGGGAATCGACGTAGTGCAGGAACGGCCGCAGAATGTGGGTGCCGGTCGCGGCGTCGACGTGGAGAATCCGGCGTTCGGAGTGGGCCGCTTCGCGGGTATAGTCGAGGTCGCCCCCGTCATCCCGGTCGAACTCGATCTCGAGGGTGTCGATGAGGACATCCTCGACAGCGGCGTCAGCGTCCTCGAGGAGCACGTCGATGGCCTCGGGGTCTGCAGTCCCGTCGCTTGCATCGATGATATCCCGTTTGAGCGTCTCGGGGTCGCTGCCGGTCGTCGAGATGCCACCCTGGGCCCAGTCGGTGCTTGCATCGGCCGGCCGTTTGGCTTTCGTCAGCAGGAGAACGTCGCTGCCTTCATGCGCCCCAGCGAGGGCGGCCGCACAGCCAGCGATACCGCTGCCGACAACGAGGGTGTCGACGGTTTCTGCGGTCGATGAATTGTCCGTAGACATGGGTTAGATCTCGAGCATGCGATCGAGGGCGACTTTCGCGAGGTCCTTTTCGTCGGGGGCGACCTCGATGACGTTTCGTTCTCGACCCTCCACGAGTTCCTCTAGGACCCACGTGAGGTAGTTGGGGTCGATCTGGCGCATAGCGTTGCAGTCCATACAGGCATCGCCACACAGGGGAACGACGTTCACCTCGGGGTGCCAGCGCTTTAGATGTCTGGTGAGGTGGATTTCGGTGCCGATCGCCCAGGTGTCGCCGGGGTCGGCTTCCTCGACGACGCGACAAATTTCGGCGGTCGAGCCGGCTCTGTCGGCGGCTTCGACGACCTCGCGTCGGCACTCGGGGTGGACGATGACGGTTACGTCGTCGTAGTCGGCCCGGACCTGCTCGATGTGTCCTTTGCGGAACCGTTCGTGAACCTGGCAGTAGCCATCCCAGAGGATGATGTCGGACTTGGCGACTGCCTCGGCGTCTTTGCCCTCGGGATCCCACGGATCCCACTCGGCGATGTCGTCTTCCATCCCCAGCCGGTAGGCGGTGTTCTCGCCTAGGTGTTTGTCGGGCAAAAAGAGGACTTTGTCGCCTTTATCGAAGGCGTACTCGAAGGCTTTGTGGGCGTTCGAGGATGTACAGACCAGCCCACCTTGACTCGCACAGAAGGCTTTCAGATCGGCATACGAGTTCATGTAGGTGATCGGGATGATGTTCGCATCGGGTGCGGCCGCGGTGATCTCGGCCCAGGCGGCGTCGACCTGGAGGGCCTCGGCCATCCCGGCCATCGGACACGAGGCCTCCATGCTCGGGAGAATAACAGTCTGGTCGTCGTCGGTGATGATATCCGCCGACTCGGCCATGAACGTCACTCCACCGAAGATGACGTATTCGGCGTCGCTTTCTGCCGCTTCGACCGACAGCTGGTAGGAGTCGCCGATGAAATCCGCGTGCTCGACAATTTCTCGACGCTGGTAGTTGTGGCCCAAAATTACGACGTCGTCGCCGAGTTCGGACAACGCCGCCTCGATGCGCTCGGTCCGTTCGGCCTCACAGAGATCCCGATACCGGGCCGGGAGCTGCTCGAGGTTGTCGTATTTGAACAGACTTAAGTCGGTTTCTAGCTCCGCAGTTTCCATCTTGACCATATCACGTCACCTGTGGTTGAACGTACCTCACCACCGCATATTGAATAACTTTTTCCTTCGATAGCCGGGTGTGGGGAGTGCAAGCCAGTTTGAACCTCTATCGAAAGCACAAACGTTGTGGGTCTGATCGACTGACACAGTTGGAGCCGGTAGTACGAACAGTCACACACGCCTGAATTGGCCTCTTTGTCTTCTAGCCCATAGCAAAGGTATGGCACTCGAGGACGCATTTTCGGGGTTCAGACGCCGGGACTGGGATCGAGATGAGGCCGATGGGACTGTTCGGATCGCCGTCGTCGGCACCGGTGGGTTCGCCCGCAATCGGGCGTTGCCAGCGATCGACAATACAGAGTACTGTGAGACGACGGCTCTCGTGACGGGATCACCCGACCGCGCACGCTCGCTTGCGAGTGAATTCGACGTCAATCACGTACTCGACTACGAGGCGTTTCTCGCAGGCGACCACGCGAGCGTCTACGACGCCGTTTATATCGCGACTCCGAACGCGACACACGGGGAGTACGCGATTGGGGCGGCCGACCACGGCGCTGCCGTCCTCTGTGAGAAACCCCTCGAGACGACGGTCGAACGCGCCCAGGGGGTCGTCGACGCCTGTGCAGACGCAGGTGTGACCTTGATGACTGCCTACCGCCTCCAGGTCGAGCCGACGGTGCGGCGAACTCGCGATCTGCTTCGTGATGGAGCGATCGGCGAGGTAGTCCAGATCCACGGGAGCTTTTCACACCCACTCATAGAGTACGCAGGCCCGGAGACGTGGCGACTCGATCCCGTGCTGGCCGGCGGCGGTGCGCTCGTCGATCTTGGCATCTACCCCCTGAATACGAGCCGGTTTCTGCTCGAGGCCGATCCTGCGGGCGTTTACGCGAGGACCCACACCAGCGGCGAGCCCTTCGAGCCGGTCGACGAACACGTCGCGTTCTTACTCGAGTTCGCCACCGGAACGACGGTCTCCTGTACCGCGAGTTTCGATGCCCACGCGAGCAGTCGCCTCGAGTTGATCGGGACCGACGGTCGGATCTCGATCGCCTCACCGTTTGGTGGGGTCGTTCCACAGGAGATGGTCGTCGAAAGCGGCGACGTAAGCATGGAGTATACGGGCCAACCCGTTGACGAGGTCTGTGAGCAGTTCGATTACTTTGCTTACTGCGTCCAGACGGATACTCGACCGGAACCCGACGGTGAGGACGGAGTGGCCGACCTCCGGGCTATCGAGGCTGCCTACGAGTCCGCTGACACTGAACGGCGTATCTCGATCGGATGAAAGCCGGCGTTCTATCCGATTGGTAACGTACGACGGTTGTTCCCGGAAGGACAGCTATTATCGAGGCGGAACCGCTACCGTAGGGTGATGACACCTGACAGCTCCGACCCGGTCGACCGCGACGAACGACGCAGTACCGACCACCACGGCCACGACATCATCGATCCGCTGTATGTCGGCATTGTCACCGTCTCGAGTTCGCGCGCAGGCGAATCGGATCCCGACGACCCCGGCGGGGACACCATTCAGGCGTGTTTCGAAGCCGACGATCACGAGGTTCGCGAGCG
>LKMM01000096.1 GCA_001563885.1 Natrialbaceae archaeon B1-Br10_E2g27 | reverse complement strand
GCTTTCGTTTGCGACGTGGTTGCCAGCGCTGGACGAACCGGTCATCGCGATCGCGTTGATTCGATCGTCGCCGGCTAAGACGTCGCCAATCTCACTTCCCGGTCCGGGGACGTAGTTGAACGCACCGTCGGGGACAGCGTCGATGTCGGCGATAACGTCCGCGAGAATACCAGACGAGACCGGTGTAGCACTCGCGGGTTTGAGAATGACGCTGTTGCCAGCGGCAAGCGCTGGGGCGACCTGGAGTGCCGTCGTTGCCAGTGGATAGTTGTAGGGTGCAATACAGAGGACTGCTCCAATCGGTTCGTGTTTGACGATCGCATTCCACCCTTCGTGTCCAGCCGTCGACCCTTCGCGGAACTCACCTTTACTGACGATCGTTCGGGCTTCTTCTGCAGCACGGTCGAAGCGTTTGGCGGCACTGTCGACTTCACCCCGAGCGGAAGAAATCGGTTTTCCAGCCTCTCGAACGATAACGTCTGCCAGTTCGTCCGCTCGAGCCCGGATTCCGTCCGCGATGGCTTCACACCAGTGTGCGCGCTCGACGACTGTCGTCTCACGCAGCGTTGGTTTGATCTCGTCTGCGGCTGTGAGGGCGGCCTGGGCTTCGGTTGGGCCCGCCGCGGCGACCTCGGCGAAGGTACCTCCCTCGGCGAGGTCGGTTACTGATAGCGTCTGTTCTGTGGTCGTCCACCGTCCATCGATGAACAACTGCTCGTTCCGGTGGCTGATCTTTGTCGCCATACACCCCCTAACCGCACGCGACATCAAAGTAGTTACTCACGCATAGGGGACCGACATTCAAATATAGGAACGGTACCACGTCCTCTGGTAATTTGCTGTTGCGAGGCTGGTGTCACAACCGCGGTTGTCGGCCCGCCCTATCTTTCCATTTATATTACTCATCTTACCATAATTTGAGCGACATACACAGTTGGGTCATAGCTGGCGGTATCGTTTCGTCGGCAACCGCCCGACGGCGATTATTTTATGCATTATTGCATATTATATAAGAAAGGATATAACGAATTTCGCCAAAAATTATAAGTGTTGTGTATTTGATCACCTACTATGGGTAGTGGAGACGCGGAACCAACATCTGAGGAACTGTCGCCCCGACGGTCGATAGTTCCGGGAGTTATCGGGCGAAGCTTCTTTCGGAAGTTCGCCGTGACTCTCTTGATTGTTGTCCTCGTAGTGGGTGGGGTTAGTGCGTTCGTCTACGCACAGACATCGGACCATCTCGCGGAGGATGCAGAAGTAGAGTACACCGACCTCGCCGAGCGCGATGCCGAAGCCATCGCCGACTGGAGTGAAGAGCGGTCGATCAACGTCCAGACCGTCTCAGAGTACTCCGTCTTTGCGGAGGACGATCCAGACGAGATCAATGAGTTTCTGAGCGGCGAGGAAGAACGGCTTCCGGATGACGTCGAAACCGTCCACCGCGTCGATCTGGACGAAAACGTCATCGTTGCAAGCAGTGACGAGTTCCGTGTTGGCACGCAACTCAACATCCGTGAGGCACCGTGGGCGTGGGAAGATCAGGACTTCGAAGACGACGACGTCCTCGTCTCCGAAGTGCGCCAGATCCAGGCGAATCCGACGATTTCGTTCGTAAGTCCGATCATCGAGTCGGACGATAACGAGGTCCTCGTCATTACGTCGAATCTGGATGCCGTCGTCGACGAGACGGACAACGTAGATACCCAGATCATTAACGAAGACGGTGAGGTCGTCGCGGGTGCATTAGGCCAGACCGAACTCGAGGCAAACCTCGGGGCGTTCGAAACGTACACCGCTGATGGCGAGGAGTCGACTGTCGTCCAGGAAGGACTCGCCGGGAACGTCGGCTTCATCGATGGCAGCGAAAACGAAGAGGTGTTCCCGGATCACGTAACGGCGTACGCACCGGTCGGTGAGGAAGATACCGAACTGGTCGTTGCCGCCCACGTTGCAACTGACGACGCATACGCACTGCAGGATGACATCGTTACGAGTATGCTTATCCTGGTCGGCGCGACGCTTATTGGACTGGGCTTTGTCGCCGTTGCGTTCGGTCGCGGGACGGTTCGGTCGATCAACCGCTTGAGCACGAAAGCGAACGCCTTAGAGCAGGGTAATCTCGACGAGGAGTTCGAAGAAGCCGAGATTCGTCGGGCCGACGAAATCGGTGACCTGTTCCGTGCGTTCGCGAGCATGCGTGATGCACTTCGGTCACAGATTACCGACGCAGAGGGTGCAAAACAGCGTGCAGAAACGGCCCGCGCCGACACCGAACGGATGAACCAACACCTCGAGGCGAAAGCCGAAGAGTACCAGACGGTCATGCAGATGGCTGCGGCTGGCGATCTGTCCCAGCGGATGGATCCCGAAAGCGAGAGTGAGGCGATGACCGCAATCGCAGAGGAGTTCAACGTGATGCTCCAGGAGATCGAATCGACGGTCACGAACCTGAAATCGTTCGCAACCGAAGTCGCCACGGCGAGTGAGGAAGTGACGGCCTCGAGCGAGGAGGTCCGAAGTGCAAGCCAGCAGGTGACCGAGTCGATTCAGGAGATTTCCGATGGTTCCGAACGCCAGCACAGTGCGTTGCAGTCGGCGAACACGGAGATGTCCGACCTCTCCTCGGCCGTCGAGCAGGTTGCAACGACCTCCTCGTCGGTTGCGACGATTGCAGAACGGACGGCGAAAACCGGCCGCGAAGGTCAATCCGCCGCCCAGGACGCGATCGAAGGGATGAGCAACATCCGAACCGAGAGCGAGGGAACTGTCGAGGCGATGGAACGGCTGCAGGCAGAGATGAACCAGATCGACGAACTGCTCGATTTCATTACCGAGATCGCCTCCGAGACCAACATGCTGGCACTAAACGCCAACATCGAGGCCTCCCGAAGTGCGAACAGTCGAAACGACGAAGGATTCGGCGTCGTCGCAGCGGAGATCAAAGAACTCGCCGCAGAGACCAAAGACGCAACCCAAGACATCGAACAGCGTCTGGATCGGCTCAAGTCCGTTACCGACCAGACTGCAGAAGAGGTCCAGACGACCCAGAGCCAGATTTCCCAACAGACCGAATCGGTCCAGGAAGCAGCCGACGCACTCGAGGAGATCGCAGAGTACGCAGAAAAGACAAACGAGGGTGTCCAGCGGATCGACACGGCGACCCAACAGCAGGCAAAAGCGAGCCAGCAGGTTGTCTCGACGCTCAAAGAGACGGCGAGTATCAGCGAGCAGACGACACTCGAGTCCGAGAACGTCGCCGCAGCAGCCGAAGAGCAGACGACGGCGCTTACGGAGATGTCCCGGTCTGCGAGCGATCTCTCCGTTCGGGCATCGAAACTGTCCGAAGCGCTCGATCGGTTCGAGACCGACGAGGAGGACGGTATCGATTCGGTCGAACCCGACGAGCCGGCTATTGCGGCTGATCTCGAGGAGTCGATTCTCGGTGAATCGGAGGCCTCGGTCGTCGCCGAGCAATCGGAGGCCGACCAGCAGTCGGCGAGCGTGATCGATGCGGAGGCAAACGGCGGCACCGAGTTGATCGAGAACGCTGAGCAATCGGATGTCGGCCAGCAAGACGGGGACGATCAACAGGTTACGAAAGTCGAAACCGATTCGCGTGCGTTTACGTTTGCTGATCCGACCGACGAAACAGAGACCGATGCTGATGGGGACGGTGATTCACAATGAGACAGAGACGAAACCTCTCACGGCGAAGCGCGATGAAAACGTTCGGGGCTCTCGGCGTCGTTGGCCTTGCGGGATGTCTGTCGAACGGAGGCTCTGATGGGAGTGGTGGTGAGGAGTCGGACATTCCCACCGAAGAAGACGGTGTCGAGTTCTGGGGTGAACGCCTCAACGACCACGCCAGAGAGGCAGATATCGACTGGCGGCAGTTCGAAGGCACCGAACTCACCTTCGGGATGGGGCTGCACAAGTACTCGGTCGTGACACAACCACTGCTCGATTATTTCGAGGACCTGACTGGCATCGATGTCACGTACGACATCCACGCCGAAGACGAATACTGGCTCGCCGCCGAACACGACCTAGAAAACGTCGGGGAGTACGACGGCGTGATGACCGGTCTCTGGCAGGCCGCGGAGATGCACGAAAACGGGTGGATCCACGACTTAAATCAGTTCATCGATGATCCGTCACTGACCGACCCCGGCTGGCTGCAGATGGATGACTTCCTCGATCAGACGATCGAGCTGATGACGTTCCCGGATGACGATTTCGTCGGCTTCCCGAACGGAATCGAAGCCTACGGCTGTGTTGGCCTCCACGAACCCACCTTCGAGGAACTCGGCATCGACGAGCCGACGAACTTCGAGGAACTCGAGGAGTGTGCACAGGCGATTTCGGAATCCGATCTCGATCGCGAGGGGATCGTCTCGCGGACCAGTACGACGACGCTCTCGAGTGCAAACTGGGGGACGATGTTCAAAAGCCACGGCGCAGACTGGATCGACCGCGACAGTCGGGAAGCCAGACTCGACTCGCCGGAAGGGATCGAATCGCTCGAACGGTTCGGTGGAATGTTAAACCAGTATGGGCCGGAAGATCCCGGAACCTACGACTGGTACAGTTCGAACGGTGCCCTCTCGGAGGGGGACGTTGGGATTCTGTACTCGACACCATCGACCTCTGGTGTCATTGATGAGGCCGTCCACGAGGAGACAAAATGGCTCCCACCGCTTCAGGCCCAGGGTGGTCCCGATCCGGTTGCGAACACCTGGGTGTGGGCGACCGGGATTAGCCAGCAATCCGACAACCCCGAAGCAGCCTGGCTGTTCGTCCAGTGGGCCAACTCACGGCTGGCGAATTTCGTCCTCTCGACGAAACAGTGGCAGGGCCACCACCCACGGGCTGGCTTTGCACGGCTCAATTACGTGGCGGATGTCTACCGTGGAGACGAAGAGATTGCGCCCGACGAAGATATCGAGATCGAGTCTCATGGCATCACTGACAGTTTCCTCGAGGCACACGAGCAAGGGATGGCGATGGTGCCGTCCGATCCGCCACCGGTGCCGGTCGATACGCCGATGAACATGCCAATCATGTCCGAAGCTGCAGTGGCAATGAATCGGGTCGTCAGAGGAGAGGCAACTGCAGAGCAAGCACTCAGTGACGCCGCACCACAGATTACCGAATACGCCAGACAGATTCCGGACGACTATCTCGAGTAACCGGCAGTCGCCACTACTCTCTGTATCGTTGGGCTCGGACAGTCCCAGCCCAACTATTAAAAGAACTACATATTCTGGTGAGATACCCCCCAATCAGCCAGACGCTTTTTAATCGAAGAGTCTGTGTTCACTGATAATGAAGGAGAATCGGCACCGATCGACCGAACGGACAACCCAATTTGCTGAGGAGAGTGTAGATCAAGGGGGCGTCGGTGCCGCTGATGGTGCCGAACTAGAGCACGCACTCGAGACGATCAGACAGTGTGCCGACGGCGACCTGACGGTTCGAATGGACGAAGATGTCGAAGACGAGCAGGTAGCGGCGATCGCCGAGGAGTTCAATCGTCTCGCACGTGGGTTTGCGGAGACGATAGACGACGTTGGCGAGTTCAGTGGGCAAGTGATTGGGGCCAGCGAACACGTCGAATCCCGTGTCAGTGATGTCAAATCGACGAGCAAAGACGTCAATAAATCAGTCTACCGAATCTCCGACGGTGCAAACGAACAACATCAGGAGATCGACAGCGCACAGACGGAGTTTCAGAGCCTTTCGGCGGCCATCGAAGAGGTCGCAAGCTCCGCCGATGAAGTCGCCAAAACCGCACGAGGTGTCGCCGAGCGCGGTCGCGATGGGCGTGATGCGGCGACCGAAGCACTCGACGAACTGGATACCGTCGAAGCTCAGACCCAGCAAGCACTCGAGACGGTCGAACGGCTCGAAGACCGGATCGCCGAGGTCGAATCGATCGTCGATTTCATCCGTGATATCGCAGACCAGACCAATCTACTCGCGTTAAACGCCTCGATACAGGCTGCCCGCGCCGGTGAGGATGGGGCCGGCTTTGCCGTCGTCGCCGATGAGGTAAAGAGCCTCGCCGAAGAGTCCCACGAGGCAACGGCAGAAATCGGCGACGCGATCGCCGAGATTCGTGCGGAAGCCGACGACACCGTCTCAGAGATCGAAGACACCCACACTCGAGTTACTCGGAGCGTCGAAACTGCAGAAACTGCCCTCGAGGCGTTTACTGACCTCGTCGACGATGTAGAGGAGACGACTGTCGGGATGGAAGAAATCTCCGATGCGACCGACGATCAGGCATCCTCGGTCCAGGAACTGGTCACGACCGTCGAACGGATCGCAGAGATTTCAAACGAGACTGCGACCGAAGCCCAAGAGGTCACTGTCGCTGCTCGTCAACAGACGACCTCGCTTACTGAAGTCTCAGCCAGCGTTTCTGCGCTCGAAGAACGGGCGACGACGCTGGATACGATTCTCGACGATTACGAGACGACCACGGCTCGTGTCGACGCCGACACCGACGCGACCGTTCTCGAGTTCTGGCATGCAATGGGTGGTGATAAGGGCCTGTTGATCGACGAGTTGGTAGCAGAGTTCGAATCTCAGACCGAGGGAATCCGTATCGAAGCTCGATCGAAAGGGAGCTACCGCGGAACGTTCGATGCGACGCTCTCGGCGATCGATCGGGGGTCACCGCCGACGATCGCTCAACTGTACGAGATTGGCACCAAACGCGCCCTCGACAGCGGTGGGTTCGTCCCACTCGAGGAAGTCTTACCGCCCCGTGCGCTCGACACGCGGGAGTTGCTAGATCCCGTCCTCGAGTATTACCGGACGGATGGAACGCTCTACTCGCTCCCGTTTAATTCCTCGACTCCGGTGTTGTATTTCAACGAGGAGGCCTTCGAGCGGGCCGGATTGGGGACGTCCTCGCCACCCGAGACGTTCACAGAGATTCGAGACACAGCGGCGCAGCTGGTCGATTCGGGGGTCTGTGACGTCGGTATCACGTTCGCAAACTACTCGTGGTTTATCGAACAGTGGTTTGCCGAGCAGAACCAGCCGCTGGTCGACCGACAAAACGGTCGTGCCGGAACGCCGACGGAGGCGTATTTCGACAGCGACGCTGGCCGAACTATCTACGAGTGGATCACCGGCCTCGAGGAGGCGGGACTCTACCACAACCCCGGCATCGAAGCCAGAGGAAAAGCCAGAGACGTCTTCCACGATGGGGATGCTGCGATGTTGATCGATTCAACGTCGTCGCTGACGTCGGTCGTCGGTGGTGCTGATTTCGACGTTGGAACGGGGTACTTCCCGGCTCCCGGCGAACGCCACGGCGTCGTCGTCGGCGGCGGATCCCTGTGGATTACAACCGACATCCCCCGCGAGAAACAGCGTGCGGCGGCAGAGTTTCTGGGGTGGCTCGCCCAACCCGCCCAGCAGGCCAGATGGCACAAAGAGACCGGCTACTTCCCGATCCACGAACAGGCAGTCGAAGACCTGCGAACCGACGGCTGGTTCCGTGCCAACCCCGGTCACGAAACTGCAATCACCCAACTACTCGAGTCGAGTAATTCACCGGCAACGAACGGTGCGCGGATCGGTCCGTTCAACACCGTCCGGACGCTCATCTCAGAAACGTACGAGGATACTATCCCCGAGTTCGGCCTCGAGGATGGCCTCGAAGCGTTAAACGAACAGGTCGAGTTCCAACTCGAGCGGTACCGAGACGAACACAACGTTTGAGATTGATGGCTGTCTCCCGGTCCCGATAGAAAAATCACCGGGAAGCGTCTCCAGCTATCGGTATCAGATCAATAGCTATCACTCCTCAGGATACTTGGGTTCGCGCCGTTTTGCCCTCGAGAGCGCCGTCTCTACGACCTCACGGACGTCACCGGAGAAGACGTTCCCGTGGCCGGAATACATCCATTCGACGCTGTCGGGTAGTCGCTCGAGTACGTCTTCGATGCTCTCGATGAGTCGTTCACGCGACTGACCAGGCATGTCGGTGCGTCCGAAACTGCCGTCCTCGAACGCGCCGTCGTTGTGGACGACGACATCGCCCGAAAAGAGGGTCGTTTCGGAGATAAACGAGACGTGGTCGTCGGCGTGGCCGGGTGTATACACGACCTCGAAGGCTTCGTCGCCGATTGTCACGCTGTCGCCATCATCAATCTCGTGGGTTCGTTCTGGATGATCCTCGTAGGCGTAGACGTCGGGCTCGAAGGCGTCGACGACGGCCTCGAGTTGCCCGACGTGGTCGCTGTGCTGGTGGGTGAGTACGATCGAATCGACGGTGTCGACGTGCTCACGAACAACCTCGACGACACCCGGCCAGCTACCGGCGTCGACGAGGGTCGTCTCTTTGCCGACGGCGAGGTAGGCGTTACAGGTAAACGTCTCGGCGTCCTCGGTGACGTGAT
>LKMM01000095.1 GCA_001563885.1 Natrialbaceae archaeon B1-Br10_E2g27 | reverse complement strand
GGCAACGCCGGCTACGTCGGCGTCGTCGCCAGCGAACAAAAAGCCGATCACATCTTCGAATCACTGCTCGAGGACGGCTACTCCCATCGAGAACTCGCCCACGTTCGGGCACCCGTCGGCCTCGATCTCGGCGGCGGTGGCCCCGAAGACGTTGCACTCTCGATTCTCGCGGAGGTACACCGGGATCGACACGATGCATCCGGTGGACGTACGACCAGTCACTCACTCGAGGACCTGGTGGTCGTCCGTGGCGGCGGCGACCTCGGCAGTGGCGTTATCTACCGTCTGCATCAGGCCGGATTCCCGATCGTCGTCACCGAAACAGCAACGCCAACGGTCGTCCGGCGGGCAGTCGCGTTCGCCACAGCAATGTACGAGGAAGTAGTGACCGTCCAGGGTGTGAGGGGACGGCGAGTCAACACGATCGACGACGCCATCGCCACCCTTGCAGCTGATGAGGTTCCGGTTATCGAAGATCCAAGTGCGAAGGTAATCGACGAACTCGAGGCGTTTGCCGTCGTCGACGCGATCATGGCCAAAGGAAAGTGGGATACCGGGACCAACCGCGAGCTAGCAGACGTCGTGGTCGGACTCGGTCCCGGGTTCGACGCGGGCGTCGACGTCGATGCGGTCGTCGAAACCGACCGCGGCCACGAACTCGGCCACGTCATTTACGAGGGAACTGCCAGTCCACACGACGGCGAACCGGGCGAGCGGATGGGCTATACGCACGAACGCGTCTTCCGTGCACCCGTCTCCGGAACCTGGGAGACAGCCGTTGAACTCGGTGAGATCGTCGACGCCGAAACCGTCGTCGGCTCCATCGATGCCGAACCCGTCACCACCGAGATTGGTGGTGTCGTCCGCGGGCTCGTCCACGATGGACTCGCTGTCTCTGAGGGAATGAAACTCGGCGACGTCGACCCTCGAGCCGACGTCGATTATACGAAAGTCTCGGACAAGGCCCTCTGTCTCGGTGGTGGCGTGCTCGAGGCCCTCTTGCGGTTGCGGTAAAGTACTGCTCCGTCAAGCGTCGAACTCGGTCAAATCGGCTTTCGGAACTGGGTCAGACTGCAGTAAGACCTAACAGAACACTACCCATTCTATGGACTTTCCCTCCATTCAATCCACATTCAGAGATGACTAATCGCACGCTCATCAGGCGCAGGGACTGTAACCGCGGCTCTCAACATATCGAACCAGTTCAACGGACGAGCGCACACAGTATCTCCGAACAGCCCAGTTCCAAGGAAAACAACTACGAAAGTCGGATGAAGAAATTCTCAACGGTTTTACTAAATATACGCTATGATGCTAACTGACTGGTATAAACATGCGATTTTAAGGTATAGTATTATTTTGCCAGAAAATCTACAACAGCATAGTATTTGAACAGATACTGTTGGCCTTACTGTCACGGTATACTATCCAGCCAATTGTATTATCTCACCCCATATGCACAGAAGCATAATATAGTCCAGTATTATTGTACACTACGTTAGTATGAGCGGCTACGCGACAACGAACAACAAGCATAACATCGGAAGGCGAGAATTACTCAAATCAGGCTCTGCGGCAGCGATTGTCGGATTGGCTGGCTGTCTCGGTGGGGATGAAGCTACCGAACCGACCGAAAGTGATCCACTCGAAGTAGAGTTTTTTGGGGGTGTCTTTCAGGAAGTTCTAGATGAACACCTCATCGAACCGTTTCACGAGGACACTGGGATTCCGGTTGAGAGTAGTTCAGGGACGAGTGCATCGGAGCCACTTCAGTTGCAATCAGCGGTAGAAGCCGGAGAAGCACCGATCGACCTCGTCGCAGCAACACCTGTGAATCGAATACGCGGCGAACGACTGGGGAATTGGTATACCTACGAGGAAAGCGACGTCGACAACATCGATAACGTGGTCGATGACCTGATTTCACACGACGACTCGGGGGAGGTAACGGGTGTGGGTGCGTACGGTTGGTTCGGGACGATTGTCACACAAACAGACATGCTTGATGAGGAAGTTACCAGCTGGGAATCACTCTGGGAAGAAGAGTACACGTGGGCATTGGGCGAGGATTCACAAACGACGATGCTCGATATCACTGCCGAGATTTTCTTTGATGGTCCAGAAATGTTAGACACGGAAGACGGCCTCGTAGAAGTGATCGAGCAGATCCAAGAGGCGACCGACAACGTCGGGGTATGGTACGACGGAGAAGCAGAAGCCCAGCAGGCACTCCTTGATGAAAACGTCGAGGTCGCATCGCTATTTCATGACGTGACCCTAGTGATGGAAGACGACGGCGCTCCGGTCTCTACGAACTTCCCAGATGAGGGTGCAATCCAGAACGACGCAAACTGGGTAATCCTCGAATCGACGAGTTACCCCGAGGAAGCCCTCGAGTTCATCAACTACACGCTCCGTCCCGAAGTCCAGCAGAACATCTGCGAAAACCTGTATACGTATCCCACAATTGAAGACGAACTTCTCGATATGGACGAAGAGCTAGAAGATCGCATCTTCGGTCCCGGTGTCGATGCGGCGATTCGTCCGAATCATCAGGCGAAAATCGAC
This sequence comes from Natrialbaceae archaeon B1-Br10_E2g27, assembly GCA_001563885.1. GTDB lineage: Archaea > Halobacteriota > Halobacteria > Halobacteriales > Natrialbaceae > Natrarchaeobaculum. The sequence goes on along the minus strand of LKMM01000095.1, from coordinate 5,904 downwards.
AACGAGGAGTTCCTCGAAGAAACCTGGAGGGAGATGGTACTATGAGTGCTGATCCCCATCTCAGCCTGAAGGGGCTAACAAAGGTCTACGACGGCCGGGTGAAAGCAGTTGACAGAGTCGAACTCGATATTCAAAACGGCGAGTTCGTCACACTCGTCGGCCCGAGTGGCTGCGGAAAATCGACCACACTACGGATGCTTGCTGGCTTCATCGAGCCAACGAGCGGTTCAATCGAGATGGACGGGAGGGATATTACATTCTTGCCTCCGAACAAACGTGATATCGGGATGGTGTTCCAGTCAATCGCGCTGTTTCCGCACATGACCGTCGCAGAGAACATCTCCTACGGTATGAAAGTCGCCGACGAAAAGTTCAGCCAGTCCGAAATTGACGATCGGGTCGAAGAGATGCTGGAACTTGTCGAGATGCCTGAAACGGCGGACCGATATCCCGAGCAACTCTCCGGTGGCCAACAACAACGGATTGGACTTGCTCGATCGCTCGCGTTGCGACCCGAGATTCTTCTCCTTGATGAACCCCTGTCAGCACTTGACGAGAAACTCCGTGAACAGATGCAGACCGAACTCACGAAAATCCAGCAGGAACTCGGAGTCACTACCGTATTCGTGACGCACAACCAGGAGGAAGCGATGACGATGTCCGACCGGATCGTCATCATGAATGATGGCCACTTCGAACAGATTGGTACCCCCAATCAAGTGTACAACGATCCCAAGTCGACGTTCGTCGCTGACTTCATGGGGAAATCCAACCTTTTCGCGGGCACGGTTACCGAAACGGGTCCGGACGAGTCTGTCGTCACAACTGACGCTGGCGAGTTCATTGTCGATGATACATCGTTTAGAACGCGAGCGTCGGTTCAGATACTGATCCGACCAGAAGACTTGATGATGTCACGGCCGTCGGATTCACAGGCAGACAATACACTGACTGGGACAGTCACTATTGTCCACCTCCTTGGGTCAGTTACCAGATACTACATTCAATCAGAGCAGGCCGGACAGTTGATCGTAGAAGATCAGTCTGGGGGGCAACTAGCGACCGAGGGTGATTCGGTCCAGGTCTTTTTTGACCCATCAGAGTGTTGTGTTATTCCCGATCCGGAACCCCCGGTGGAGACGGATGTATCCGAACCAGCGATGGGGGTGTACCAGAGTGAGTAGCAAAACCACCAGGATCGGTGAGCGATTCCTCGATATTACCCCAAACAGCGCCAAAGACAACCTTGGCTACGTAATTATCGGTATCCCTGTGGCACTACTCGTCGTCTTTTTCCTGATTCCGACGCTGTACCTGTTCGCGACGACGTTCTTTCCCCGAGAAGGGTCGGGATACTATCAAATTGGATTTACGCTCGAACACTATGCCCGACTATTCGATTCGCCGATATACGGCCGGTATCTGTGGACGACACTCGAACTCGCGGCCGTTACGACGGTTATCAGCGTCGTTCTAGGGTACCCGATCGCCTACTGGCTCGCCCGCGTTGAGTCTCCTGCGTTAAAACGTGGGCTCCTCCTGATGATCGTCGCCACGATGTGGATCACCGTGATCATCCGTGCTTACGCCATTCAGGTTGTACTCGCAGGGGACGGGATACTGAACAGCCTGTTGCTTGATTTCAGGCTGATCAGCGAGCCAATTACGAGTAGTACCGGCTACATCCCCACCATCGTCGGAATGGTGTATGGCTTTCTTCCTTTCGCAATCCTAACTATCTACACCAGTATTGCGAACATCAACCCGAAACTCGAGGAGGCCTCCCGAAATCTGGGCGCGTCCCGATTACAGACGATTCGATGGGTGGTCCTTCCGCTCTCAAAAAACGGAATTGCTGGAGCGACTGCGCTCGTGTTTATTCTCGCTATCGGATCCTACGTGGTGCCGATGCTGCTTGGAAACCCGTCCGAGTGGACTCTCCCGGTTATTATCACTGAACAAGTGAACGAGCAGATGAACGTTCCGTTCGGGGCTGTGCTCTCAGCTGTGTTGACCGCCCTCACGATCTTTTTCTTCCTGATCGCGGTGAAGGTTTTAGGCCTCGGTTCGGATCAACTCATCGGCGATACGCCGGAGGGTGAGACTGATGGCCAGTAGTCACGCCCCCGATTCTGGGACTCGGAGTGGCCTGTCGATCCCCTGGGAGTCGATTGGATCACTGCTGGCGAGTCTGTATATTGGGATTGTGATCCTGGCGCTTGCCATACCGCTAGTGATTATTATTGCCGTCTCAGTCACCGCAGGGAATTTCCTGGAGTTTCCTCCTGATGGGGTCTCCTTGCAGTACTACCTCGAGATCGTACAGAGTGCAAACTGGATCAGTGCGATCCAGTTGTCGGTGACGGTTGCCGTCGCATCGTCGATCCTCGCGACGTGTCTTGGGGGTGCACTAGCGTTCGGACTCAACCGATACGATATCCGGTACTCTAAGTCGATCTGGGGACTAGCTGTGCTGCCGATCCTCGTTCCACCGGTGATTATCGCCGTCGGCCTAATGGCGTTTTTCCTGCTGATCGACCTGTGGGGGACGTCACTGGCGATTGTCATGGCACACGGAATCATCTTCTCTCCCTACCCGTTTATTATGATCAGTTCCGGCCTTGACGAAATCGATGGTTCAATCGAGGAGGCTGCGAGAATTCTCGGTGCGACCCGTTCGCAGACGATCCGGACAGTAACGGTCCCACTGATCGCATCGAACGTCGTCATCGGGTTATTGTTTGTCTTTATTATCTCGCTCAACGAATATCTGATCGCGCTTTTCGTGAGCGGCCCGGGGACCGAAACGGTACCCATACTGATCTTCTCGATGCTCCGATACGGCTACGATCCAACGATTGCGGCAATCAGCGTAATCTACATGGCTGTGACGGTGGGTGTGATTATGATCATTGACTTCAAACTTGATGGAAAACTCTGGTGAAATGACAGAATACAAACCAATTGACGATGACGGAGCGGAAACGGTCTACGAATATATGCAGTACGGATTCAGGCCACAGAACGGTCCGGTTGAGTTCGACCCTGACAACATCAGACGGCCGATCGGCGATCGTCGTGGACTGTACACTGACGATGGGGCAGATCCAGTTGCGATTTGTCGGCACTACTGGTTCGACGTCTCTGTTCGCGGTCGAACACACCCTGGCGCAGGCCTAACGTCGGTCATTACCCCACCAGAACACCGACGGAATGGGTATGTCTCAGATATACTGTCAGAAACGCTTGTTGAATACGAGAAACGAGGGCGTCACTTCTCGATCCTTCGTCCCTTCGATTACGGTTTTTATCGATCGTTTGGTTGGGATACAGCAAACGAAGTCCGAAACTACGACTGCCCTGTAGAGACACTGTCGTTTGCAGCAAAAACACTAGGAACCAAAGGAGAATATCGTCAACTGGGGGTCGATTCGTTCGATACCCTTGCTCCGGTCTACGAGTCGTTTTCGAACAACTACTCGCTGACGATCGAACGAGATGCCGAGTGGTGGCGACATCGTGTCTGTTACAGTCGTGATAACGACCCGTACGTTTATGCATGGTTCAAAAACGGCGAACCACGTGCATACCTCGTGTTTCGCTTCACGGGTGACTACCACGGTCGCACAATGCACGTCCGAGAGTTCGCCTATACAGATGAGGAGGCGTTACACGCCGTGCTTGCGTTCTGTTACAATCACGACTCTCAGGCGGATACGATCACGTTCCACGCGGCGGATGATACTGTATTTCGAGATCTCCTCGAATCGCCCGACAAAGTCGAGTGTACACTCAGTACCGGACCGATGGTTCGCGTCGTAGACGTCGAATCAACGTTGTCTGCACTCTCGTATCCCAACCTCGACGCTGATGTTGTCCTGGCGGTCAGCGACGCTGTCGCCGACTGGAACGATGGTCGATTCCGTCTGACAGTAACCGATGGAGTTGGGCACTGTGAGACAACTACAGCGGATTCGGCTGTACGACTCGACATCGCTGCACTCTCCCAACTCGCGGTGGGCCACCGTTCGGCGACTGATCTCTCTCGGTCAGGCCGACTAGAGGGTGTTGGAGATGCTATCGCAACACTCGATCGGCTGTTCCCGTCTATACCGGTGTACATTCGTGACCGGTTTTAACCATGTCGACGACACGGCAAACTGTGGTTCGCCCTTTCGCGTATCACTATGAGTGACAACGACGAGGAAAACAATAAGCAGGGAATGTCAGAGCGATCGTCGTGGTTTATCATATTCTCCCTGCTTATTTCGACGTTCTTTTCGGGGTTCGGTGGCGGTGTCGTGTTCCCGATCTTCCCGGCGCTTGGAACAATCCTTGGTATCTCACCATTTCTTGTCGGGATCATACTGAGTGCCAACCGATTTTCACGGCTTGTCTGCAGTGCGCCAGCCGGAGCCATCGTCGACCGGTTTGGGGCACGGACCCCATACGTGCTTGGACTGGGAATCCAGGCCGTTGCAACATTCGGGTATATCATCGCGTTGTACCTGCCGCTCCCAGAAGCGTGGTTCCTTGGATCACGGATCGTTCTCGGGGCTGCCAGTGCCCTCACGTTCGCGACATCCTACACCATCGCAGCAAATGTCAGCGTTGGAGATTCACGCGGCATGAAGATGGGGCTTATCCGCGGTGGCAGCATTCTTGGGTTCCCCACAGGACTGCTAGTTGGAGGCGTCACTAGCGACCTCGTTGGCATGTCGGCTGCGTTCTTTGTGGCGGCCGTTTTCGCGGTCATCGCTACTGTTCTCGCGTATCTAACAATTCCCGAAACACACGTCAAGGAGGGAACAAGTCGGGCGGTCAAACCGTGGGATATCGATACCAGTATCCCAACTTTGACCCTCGGGGTCGTGAACTTCGGCATCTGGTTTGCGTATATGGGTGTGCTGTTCGCATCGCTCGTTTTGTTTCTTGAGGCAACTGGTATCGGTGCACTCGGGTTCGATGCCCAGGGATCCTCGGGGATATTTATGGCATTAACAGTTCTATCAGCCGCCGTTTCGATGTTAATTGGTGGAAAAGCAAGTGACACATGGGAGTCACGGGTACCAGTCATGCTGGTGTTTCTGAGTTTACTGACGGTCGGATTCGTGCTGTTACCGTGGGCGGATTCAGCATGGCAACTCGCGCCAGTATGTGTGGTGATTGGCACTGGCATGGGTGGAACGCTCGCCCCCTACATGGCGCTACTCGCAGACCTCACCCCGGAAGAACGGATGGGGCGGGCGAGCGGAACAACAAACGTGTTCAGCGATATCGGTGGTGGACTCGGCCCAATTCTTGCGTTGCCGTTGATCGAAACTATCGGATTCGCTCCGGTGTACATCGCGTCTGCAGGATTTCCGATGTTCGCCGGCGTTGCGCTGGTCGTCGGACTCTACGTTTCGACGGGCACTCTGTTCCCGAAGACCGGCGGCACTGATTGTTCGACGGACGTTGCAGACTAACCTCTTATTTATATATCTCGATAATCGACTCTCTTGCGCTTATTTTCCAGCCTTCCTCCCATAGACGGCAATTTCAACTGTGTGTACAACGAAACGCGATTCCGCAATAATAGCATAAACAACAGCGTATATGTCCGTACGAACGTTTGTTTATTTGTGGCTAAATCAGAGACAACACCCAAGTTCGAAGAAAGGAATAGACCTGGATATTCTGGTGTCAAGACATTCTTTGGTGCAGATATTTCAGAGCCGGATGATCTCGAGAGTACAGTCGATGTCGCTGCATACGGCGTTCCGTACGACGGTGCTGTAACGAACAAACCGGGAACACGATATGGGCCGGACGCAGTACGAACGGCTACGAACCGCTATTCCAGCATATTCGACTCTGAGAAGAAACGGTACAACATTGCAACCGATCGAACCGCCTCATACG
>LKMM01000094.1 GCA_001563885.1 Natrialbaceae archaeon B1-Br10_E2g27 | reverse complement strand
TGGGGCAGTTAGCTTCCTCACAGACGGTGTGGAGATTGCGTTCGCGCAGCGTCTCCCGAATGTCGGCAAACTCCCGACCCGACGGCGGTCGCATCTTCAGCCAGTCGGGTTTCCGTACGCTGCTCATATCCTCCCATAGGACGGTGGGGTCAAAAATCGTCGCCCTCGGGCGTAGACTGGAGTCTCCCGGTAGCCACTCCATACCCCGGTAGCTTTAGGGCCCGCTGTGGAATACCGGCGAGCGCGATGGCCCTGAACACCACTCCCGACTGGTTTCATCTCGGAGACGACGAGGAACTGGTCTGGGAGAGTCGCCCGCACCCGATCGAACTGGGCGTCGGCTTTCCGCTTGCAGTCGGCCTGGCCGTCCTCGGACTTGGTGTCTTCGTCTGGGGGCTTTCCGATAGTCGGCTCGTGTTGTCGGTGGCTGGCGGCAGTACCCTCCTGTTGTGTACGGCCCTCGGGGCCGTCCGCTATCTGTTCTGGACGAACACCCGCTACGTGATCACCTCGAGTGAGTTATACAAAAAACGTGGCGTCATCTCGAGAGAGGTCACCCAGTTTCGCCTCGAGCGAGTACAGAACACGAGTCTCAGCCAGACGATGGGCGGCCGACTGCTTGGCTATGGGAACCTAACGGTCTACACTGCCGGTTCCGGCGACCCCGAACTCACGTTCGAGCGCGTTCCACGGCCTGAACAGGCCTCGAGCGTGTTGAGTGATCAGTTGGCCGCAGTTGCCGGCGACGAGACCGCCGTCTGATCGAACGTGTCCGTTTCCGAGTGAAAAACCAGTACGTTGATTTTATATTGTAGGACTGACGATTCAGCCGTGGAGAACATGTTAGAAGACAGTATTTCCTATCCGCTTCGTGGGGAGTGGATCGGTCGAATCGGGATCGGTGGCATACTCACCGTACTCATGATCCTGTTTTTCCCGGCCTTCCTGTTGTTCGGGTACTACGTTCGGGTGATGGACGAAACGACACAGGGCAGGAGTGATCCGCCCGAGTTCACCGACTGGGGGGAGCTATTCGTCAATGGCATTCTGGCGTTTATTATCTCGCTCGTGTACGCGCTCATCCCGATTGTGGGCTGGTTTGTCGTCGTATTCGGCGTCATCGGTACGGGATCACTGGTGGGCGGAGATGGCGGTGGACTTCTTGCAGGCGTCGGCTTGCTGATGATTCTAGCGCTGGTTCCATTGCTGTTTCTCGTCTCGTATATCGTTCCCGCAGTGCTTGCGAACTTCGCTGCCACCGGCTCGATCGGTGGGGCCTTCGATTTCGGTACGCTGACCTCGCTCTGGCTGAGTATAGACTACATCATCGCCGTCGTACTCATCTTCGCCATCAATCTGGCCGTCCAAATCGTCGCAAGTATTCTTGGAGCCACCGTCATCGGGCTCGTTCTGGTACCGTTTGTGCTGTTTTACAGCAACATGGTCTTCGCTCGACTCATCGGCATAGCGTACGTCGAAAGCGTCGGCCGATCCAGCCGACGCGCGACAAGCGGGGTCAGTATCTAACGACCTCGAGGCAAACGCCCAATTCGGCGCGCGAAGGAAACGCCTTTGACCTGAGGACACTCCACTCCGAGTGATGGAGGTCGCTGAGGTTCTTCCCGACTTTGCAGACGCGTTTGCCTTCGAGGAGTTCAACCGGATGCAACGCGAGGCACTGCCGGCGTTGCTCGAGTCGACCGAAAACGTGGTCGCGAGCGCGCCGACGGCGTCGGGGAAGACTGCACTCGCCGAGTTGGCGATCTGTAAGGCGCTTGCAGATGGTGGCACGGCGTTGTTTATCGCCCCGCTGCGGGCGCTGACGAACGAAAAAGAAGACGACTGGGACCGCTTCGAGGAGCTAGAGTACTCCGTCTACGTCGTCACCGGCGAGCGAGAGTTGAACCCGCGGAGAGCACGCCGGGCCGATATTCTCGTCATGACGCCCGAAAAGCTCGATTCGGCGACCCGCAAACACGACTCTCGACGCTACGATTTCGTGACGAACGTCGACGTCTGCGTCATCGACGAAGTCCACTTGCTCGATGCCGACAAGCGAGGGTCAGTCCTCGAGGTAGCCATCTCGAGGCTTCGCCGGCTCTGTGGCCCCCGGATCGTGGCGCTGTCGGCAACGATGCCAAACGTCGACGACGTTGCGGCGTGGCTCGATGCTCCAGCCGAGACTACCTTCGAGTTTGGTGATGAGTACCGACCCGTCGATTTAACCGCCGGCGTCAAGACCTATACCCACGGCGAGAACTCCTTTGCCGATAAGTATCGCCGACTTTACCGGGCGCTCGATCTGGCCGAACCCCACCTCCGAGAGGACGGCCAGGCGCTCGTGTTCGTCTCCTCCCGGCAGGATACCGTCCGCGCAGCCCAGAAAGCTCGCGACGAACTCACAGAACGCGACGTTCCGATGGCTGTCGTTCGCGGTGAGTTCCACGATGTCGACTTTCACAGCGAGAAAGACGACCTCGAGAACGACACGCTGCGTAAATCGGTCACCGATGGCGTTGCCTTCCACCACGCCGGCCTCTCGAAAACCGATCGGGATTTCGTCGAAAAGTGGTTCAAAGCCGGCGCGATCGAACTCCTGTTTTCGACGTCGACGCTCGCCTGGGGAGTCAACCTGCCCGCCCGCTGTGTCGTGATTCGGGATACCAAATATCACGATCCGCTCGAGGGTGATGTCGATATGAGCCCGCTGGATGTCCTCCAGATGCTCGGCCGTGCGGGTCGGCCGGGCTACGACGATGTCGGCTATGGCTGGGTCGTCTGCGATGGGGCTGACGCCGAGAAGTACAGACGACTGCTCGCGGAGGGCAAAGAGATCGAGTCCCGACTGGCAGAAAGCTTAGAGATACACCTCAACGCCGAGATTGCGATGGGGACGATCACCCAACTCGACGACGTCATGGAGTGGCTCGAGACCACCTTTTATTATGTCCGCGGGCAGACAAAACCCGAGGCCTACGGCTTTGGGGACCTCCGCGAGCGGGTCCGAAACTGTCTCGAGGAACTCGTCGACCGTGGGTTCGTCGAGACCGACGAAACCCTAGCAATCGAGGCGACCCCGCGGGGGGTGTTAGCCTCGAAGTATTATTTGGACCTCGAGACGGCCGCGACCTTCGCCGACCTCGCCGATCGGGTCAGCAATGGCGCAGTCCTCGAGACCGAAGATATCCTCGAGGCGGTTGCTGGTGCTGCGGAGTTCGAATCGGTGTCGGCCAGACAGGACGAACGTGACGCGATCAACGCCGTCCTCGTGGGCCAGGAGACCCCCGAGTTAGCTGCCGGCCAGCGGAAAGTCCTCGCAATCCTGTGCAGTACCGCCGCAAGCGGCCAGCCACCCGCCGACTTACGAAGCGACGCCTGGGTAATCAAACGCAACGCGACCCGGTTGCTGTCGGCGCTGGGGGCGTTTCTCGACCGGCTTGCGAGCCCTCACGCCGCGAACCTCGCCCGACGGGTCGAAGCCCGGGTCGAAAATGGCGTTTCGGCTGATGCGGTCGGTCTGACTGCCATCGACGGCGTCGGAGCCGGGCGGGCCAGTAAGCTCTCCAAAGAGGGGTTATCGACGCCTGCAGACATCGTCGACGCCGGCGTCCCAGGGCTCGTCGACGCCGGCCTCGCTGCAGGCGTCGCCGACCGCGTCTACGAAGGTGCCCAGTCGCTTCCCGCCGTCGAAATCGAGTGGGGAACCTTCCCCGAGACGATCGTAGCCGGCGAGAACGACGTCCGCGAGGTGACGATCCGAAACGTCGGCGAACCTGCCAGAGTCGGAATTTGTGTGACAGTCAACGGCGTCGAGATGACCGCCACGAGTAGCTACCTTCGAGAGACCGAAACCGTCCCGGTTGCCGTCTTCGGTGCCGACGCCGACACCCTCGAGTTCGCCATCAGTGTCGCTTTCCCTGAGGAACCGCTCGAGCCAACTGTCGAGTATCGGCGTGTGGACGTCCTCGAGTGAGCGCGATCATCGGGAGACGGATACAGGCAGCAGTATGAAAGGGCCGGCCGGGGTGAAACCTGTATGGCCAGCATCACCGTCGGTTCGATCTTCGGGATCCCAATCAAACTCGGTCTCTCTTTTCTGCTCGTCGTCCCGCTTCTGGCATATCTCATCGGCGCGCAGGTAGCGATCATCGCCGAATTACTCGGAGCGCTGATGGGGACACCGATCGATCCCCAGCCGCTGTCGGCGGGGCCGATCCCGTGGCTGCTCGGGCTTACCGCCGCCCTCGGGTTGTTCGGGAGCGTCCTCGTTCACGAACTGGGTCACGCACTCGTTGCCCGACGGTACGGCCTCGAGACCGAATCCATCACGCTGTGGTTTCTCGGCGGTCTCGCACAGTTTCGCACCTTTCCCAAGGAGTGGCACCGCGAGTTCGCCATTGCGGTCGCCGGCCCCATCGTCAGCGTCGCGCTCGGGATCGCCTTCTACCTCGGCGTCCTCGTCGCGCCACCGACACCGGCGCTGGTGTTCGTCTTCGGCTATCTCGCCATCCTCAACGTCGCCCTTGCCGTGTTCAATATGCTTCCCGGGTTTCCGATGGACGGCGGCCGCGTCCTTCGGGCGTTGCTCTCGCGCAACCGCTCGCGCGTCGAGGCCACCCGGATCGCCGCCGGCGTCGGCAAAGCCTTTGCCCTCCTTCTCGGCGTTGCGGGCATCCTCACCCTCAGCATCTTCTGGGTCGCCATCGCCTTTTTTATCTATCTGGCCGCGACCAGCGAAGCCAAACAGGTCGTCCTCGAGGCCGCCTTCGAGGGCCTTACGGTTCGGGAACTGATGACGCCCGCCGCCGACCTACACACCGTCTCACCCGATCTCTCACTCGCCGACCTCGCCGACCGAATGCTCGACGAACGACACACCGGCTATCCCGTCCTCGAGGATGACAGACTGATTGGGATCGTCACGCTCGAGGACCTCGAATCGAGAGCAGACGGGACCGTCCGAGAGGTGATGTCGACGGATCCGGTGACCATCTCCCTCGAGGCTGATGCGACAGACGCCCTGCAAACGCTCACACGGGAAGACGTCGGCCGCCTGCTCGTCGTCGAAGATGACCACCTGGTGGGTCTGGTCTCCCGAACCGACCTGATGACCGTCCTCGAGATCACACAGGCGGCCACCCCGAACCAACGTGAGAGAGATTCGAGACAGGATCGAACGGAAGCGCACTCGAGTCGGCAGCCTGAGTGACGCGTTGTCCGTGCACTCGCGTGTCTGGGTATTTTGCGGCTCGGGCGTGGAGACCGTCCCGATGGAATCCCAGCACAGACCACAAGACCAGAGACCAACGATGGAAACGACGGCGACCGAGTCCGCACGACTCGATCCGGTTGCGCTTGGTTTCGCACTCGGAGCAATGCTGGCCGCAAGCATCGGCCTTCTCGGACTCACCTCGAGGGCTGGCTGGGGCGAGCACTGGCGGGCGCTCTTTGCCGACCTCTATCCCGGGTTCGAGGCCGAAGACGGCGGCACGCTCGCAGGGATCGCCTGGGGTGGCGTCGACGGATTCGTTGCGGGGATCACAATCGGTTGGCTTTACAATCGCTTTCGACGGGACCGTTAGTGGGAGGCCAACTCGAGGACGGCGTCGCGAAGTTCTGCAGGCGAATCGACGATATCGTCGGCCGGCGAGAGATCGATCTCGCCGTGGGCGTCAATCCGGTAGGCGATGACGGTTGTTTCCGCACGGGAAGCTGCCCGAACACCGTTTTCGGAATCCTCGACGACGACACAGTCCGTGGGCTCGGACCCGGTTTCTGCGGCCGCATGCTCGAAAATGTCCGGTGCGGGCTTGCCGTCGGCGTCGATATCGTCGGCGCTTATCACGTGGTCGAACCGGCCCTCGAGATCGAACCGATCGAAGACCAGCTCGATCCACTCGTGAGGGGCGGAAGTGACGACCGCCGTCGTTATGCCACGAGCCTCGAGTTCGGCGAGGAGGTCATAGAGGCCCTCGAGGAGGGTGACCCGCTCGGTGTAGAGCTCTCGAGCCATCTCGTGAAACATCGACTCGAAGGTCTCCCGAGAGAGTGCGGTGTCGTACTCCGCCTCGAGATAGTCATAGATTTCCCGAAAGTTCATCCCCGAGGCCTCACTCGCAGGGATCTCCTCATCGGGGACTGTCGTCGGAAGGATTTTTTCCTCGAGAAACGCGACCCAGTAGTCCTCGCTATCGACCAGGACGCCATCCATATCGAACAACACTGCGCTCATGAAATGGTGGTAGCCGGGCGTTCCGTATAGCCGTTTGGACACTCGACGTACAGTTAGCCGGTCTGCTTATACGACCGGCTGTACATCGTTTACAATTCTCGCCACCCCGTGGCGGCGATTCATGACGGACGGCCGGCAGTATCAGTTTCCTCGAACTTCCTCCACGGACGAGTGTAGTGGTTGGTGACGATTTCAGAGGACTCGAGGCTAAAGCCCAGCGCAGTCAGGTCGCTGGTGATCTCGGCTAAGTTCCGGGTGTCGGTGGCGACGACCTCGATGTAGATATTCCGCGTGCTGGTAAGCATCTCACGGACGTCAACGACTCCACTGCGATCTAGTGCGTTGAGAGCCAACTCCTCGCGTTTGTCGGTAGGAGCGGTACAGACAAACAACACGTGAAGCGGGTAGTTCGCCCGCTCGTAATTGATCTTCGGGAAATAGCCCTCGATGATGCCCGTCTCCTCTAGACGTTCGATGCGGTTGCGGACGGTGCTGTTTGAGACGTCAACGCTCGCTGCGATTTCGGCGATCGTGGTGTTTCGAGCATCCTCTTGGAGTAAAAACAGGATACCGCGGTCGACCTCGTCGAGTGTGAGTTGACTCATGGGTTCTACAGACCCGCAGCCTGAATGAATCTTTGGCCCCAGTGTCGGAATCCACACCGATACTACATCACACAGCGTCGACAACGGAACGACACTGCTGGATTTACACCCGGTCCTGCGTTTTCCGCAGATTGAGGGCATATATTTGAGGATTTGGTTATATTTAGGGCAACATTGATTGCCGATCACAGCCTCGAGGTGTGTAATGGACGCACACGCTCCATCGTACCGAGTCGTCAAGACAGTAGCCCAGAAAGAGGGAATCTCGCCGGCCGAGTTATCCCCACCCCTGTTTAACGTCATCGACCCAGACGCACTGGACGCACTCGTTCAGGCGGGGACGGCGTCGAGTGCCGGCGAGATGGCAATCGAGTTTACATATCTAAACTACACCGTTCGGATCGAAAACGGCCCCGCAGTCAGCATCTCGGTTCAGGATGCCGACACACCGATCGATACCCCCGAATCCGTGCGTGAACACTAATCTGAGAAACCGAGAGGCAAACCCCAGATACAGATCGTCGTTCGACACGGTCGATAGCTCGAGGAGCCAGCGACCACTGCTACCATGCGACAATGTTCTGTCTCAGGCAATACTGCTTACTCACTCGAGTGCAGTTGAATAGCTATGAGTCACGACGACCGCGACACCGTCTCGTTCGAGATCGACCGACGAGCCCGGCTGTTTGCCCTCGATATGGATCGAAAGGGACACGTCGATCTGCTCTCGCTGTTTGCTGACATCTCACGGGTAATCGAAGCCGTCGAGGACCACCCCGAGGGCGCGTCGATCGACATTGACGACCTCCACAGCGTAGTCTCGCCAGATCTCCAGACCGTCGAACGAACCGAACTGCCGGCGTTGCTCGAGTGTCTCGAGGAACTGGGCTATCTCGAGGGGATCGACGGGATCGAAGGCGGTGAAGACGGTTCCGAGCCGAATATGAAACACTCGAGTGGGTCGTGGGTCGACTACTTCTGAACTCGAGTTATCGGTCGTCGTTGTATTCCTCGAGAAAGCCGAGCAACGCATCGTTGACCGTCCGTGATCGCTCGACGTGGGCGAGATGACCGGCTCCCTCGAGTGCGAGAAACTCCCCGCGGGGTAATCCGTCCGCGAGGGTTCGACCAGCCTCGCTGGCGACGACCTGATCGGCCGTCCCGTGGAAGATTCGCGCTGGCTGGGTAATTTCGACCAGCCGGTCAGTGACGGCAAATTCCTCGAGCGCTGCGCGTTGGGCCTCCCAGCCGGCCCGGTCTGCGTCGCCGTCGGCTCGCCAGTCGACGATGCCGGTACAGACGTCTGGCTGGGCCTCACGAAAGTCAGCCGACAGCGCCGCCTCGAGCGAGACAGCGAGCGCCTCGCGGTCGTCCGGCGGCGCAAAGATCGGCTCGAGGGCAAACGCCGACCCTCGAGAGGCGGTTCCACACAGCGACAGTGTGCGAACCCGGCTAGTGGTTAGGGCTGCCTCGAGGGCAATCGCGCCACCGAGTCCACAGCCGACCACGTGGGCGCTCCGGTGGCCACAGTCTGTGAGGACGGCCTCGAGGTCGGCGACGAGCGTCTCGAGGGTGTACGGCCCCGGCGGTGAATCCGATCGGCCTGTGCCCCGAAGATCCCAGACGATCGTCTCGTATGGGCCAGCGAGGGCGGC
>LKMM01000093.1 GCA_001563885.1 Natrialbaceae archaeon B1-Br10_E2g27 | reverse complement strand
TCGCGGCGCTTCGCGAGGGTGCCCCCGAGTATGCCGCCGCCGTCCTCGTCTGGGACGATCTCGAGGCAGGTATCGAACTCGCCCGCAGGTACGATTGTGAGGCGATCCACCCACCGAAAAACGCGATCAAGGGGACGGCACCCGCCGACACCGCGTACGCCGGCTTTTCGGCCAACCCACCGGAAATCGATGTCCTCGCCGTTGCCCACGAAGAAGGCCGGGCGGTCAATGTCTGGACAGTCGACACGTGGCTCGAGTTCGATGTCCTGGCCGAGGCGGGCGTCGATGGGATCATCGCGGAGTATCCCGGGCTCGGTCGCGGCTGTCGGCGGTGATAGATTATGGCCACGAGCGCGTCAAGCCGAGCCAGCACGCCAGCGTCTGGACGGTCAAGGCAGTTCCAGCCGCGATCGGAGGGTCGGTTAGCCAGCTGACTCCGAGGACGACGACCGACACCACGGGAATCACGCCGAGAACGAGAACGTAGACGAACACGCGGATGAGGTCTTCGAGTTCCAGCGTAAGTCGTTCGAGGCCGTGATAAAAGGCGAGCCAGACGGAGGCGACCGTGGTCGCGAGGACGAAGCCGATATCGAGTGCAGACGGTGACAGAGAGAGGTTCTCGAGGGCGATCCGCAGCGGCGAAAACGCAAGCGGGATGAGGACGACCGCCAGCCAGACGAACGTCCAGACGCCCGCCGGGTCGGCACCAACTCGCTCGTAGCCGCCGTCGACGAGCCACACGGCGGCGATAGCGGCGACGACGAATACCCCGATCCAGTAGAGTTCGACGGGAACCGACTCCTCGGAGACCGGAACGTCGATCGCTCGCACGGCGACGACACTCGAGACGAATACGACCCAGCCGAGTGCGATGAACGTCCCAAGCGACCGCGAGAGGGTGGTTCCAGCCTCGTGGATGTGCGAGCGAAGCGTATCCGACATCGAAGAGACGTTCAATCGGATTATAGATAATTATTTCCTTCGGACCTGTGAGTATAGAAATCAGCAAAGATATCGGACGATCAGTCGAGTTCCGGGTCGCGACCCGCCAAGCGGTCGGTTGCGGGTCCCTCGAGTACCTCGCCATCGGGCGAAAACCGCGAGCCGTGACAGGGACAGTCCCAGCTACACTCGGCGTCGTTCCAGTCGACGAGACAGGCCATATGCGAACAGACCGCCGAGACGGCATGGAGGTCGCCGTCGGCGTCGCGGGCACAGGCAACCGGGCGGCCGCCCTTGCGGAGGATGCGTCCCTCGCCGGGCTCGAGGGACGTGAGGTCGGGTGCGAGCAGGGTTCGGGCCCAGTCGGTGGCAAACTGGCTTGCGGCGTCTGCGTTTTCAGTCAGCGTCGTGCCAAGGGAGGTCGTTGGCGTAAACCGAAGCGGGTCGAACAGATCGGCTGCGGCGGGACGCTCGCCGGTAAGCAGGTCTGCGAGTAACGCGCCGGCGGAGATTCCGTTGGTCATCCCCCAGCCACGGAAGCCAGTGGCGACGTAGACGGTCTCGCTCCCGGGGCCCAGCCGGCCAACAAGAGGGACCTTATCGGCCGGCACGTAGTCCTGGGTCGACCAGCGGTAGGCGACGGACTCGATCGAAAACCGCTCGCGGGCCCACTCGAGTAAGCGTTCGTAGCGTTTGCGTGTCGGGCCGCCCTGGCCGGTCTTGTGATTTTCGCCGCCGACGAGCAGTAGCGGGCCGTCCTCGCCGTGGTGGGTTCGGACGGACCGGTACGGGTCACCGGAGCGGTAGTACATCCCGTCGGGGTGGGGGCCCTCGAGTCGCAGTCCGAGGACGTACGACCGTTTCGGGTGCAGCCGTGCGAAGTAGCCTGCCCGGTCGACGATCGGAAAGGCGGTCGCGATCACGACCTGCCGTGCCGTTACCGACCCCGACTCGGTCCGGACGTGACAGGGCTGGCCGGGCTCGACATCGGTGACCGGCGTCTGCTCGTACACCGAGGCATCCACATTGGCCCGCAGTTCGTCGGCGACTGCAAGCAGATACCGCCGTGGATGAAACCAGGCCTGCTCGTCGAATCTGACGGCAGCCTGGGCGCGCTCGAACGGCGGGACCGACGTGACGAAAGTTGCCGGCAATCCTGCGGCCGTTGCCGCCTCGACTTCGCGTTCGATCTCCGCCCGATCGTTGCTGTAGAGATAGGAGGGAACCCGCTCGAACCCACAGTCGATCCCAAGGTCGTCGATCCGTTCTTCGACGGCCTCGATCGCGTTCTGCTGGCGGCGTGCATACTGGGTTGCCTGCTGTGGCCCAAACTCCGCTCGCAGGTGAGAATAGATCAGCCCATGCTGGCTGGTCAGCTTTGCTGTCGACTTTCCCGTGATTCCCGTCGCGATCCGATCGCGCTCGAGGACGGCCACCGACCGACCGCGTTCGCACAACTCGAGTGCCGTCGAGAGGCCGGCGATTCCCCCGCCGACGATCGCGACGTCGACCAGTTCGGTCCCCTCGAGTCGGGGCTGCTCGGCGTCGTCCGTCCGGCTGTCAACCGCCTCGGGGAGGGTGCTTGCGAGCCAGGGCGAGGTTTGGATGCCGGGGAGGTCGACGTCACAGGAAAACTCGGCCATGTCTGCTTGGCGGCTACGGCGGGCGCGGACAAAAAACGGCGGGGCAGACTACCAGATAAACTCGTCTTCGGCGGCCGCTTTAGTCTCTTCGTGTGTCGACTCGAGGTCTTCTATGGCATCAACGGCACGTTTTTGGAGTTCGTCGATCCGGTCGACGGACGTTACGTTCGAGAGGACGACCGTCGCGGTCAGTTGCGAAGCGTTCGGGCGCGGTTCGTCGCCGGCCAGCACTTCGACCGTATCGGCTTCGAGTTCGAGCCAGTGTCTGGCGCTTTCGAAACCTTTCCGTGAGACCGCAGACGGCGGCCCCGAGAGGACGATCAACGTCCGATCGGCACTCGAAATCCCACAGGGCAACGTCAGCCTCGAGTCGACGGCCCGCCGGACGAGGTCTTTGACCTTCGCGGCATCGGTCGGCTCCGGTTCGGTGTCTCCCCCACCGAACCACTCTAAGATTCGGTCGGGCAGCCACGAGGGAAGCCAGGAGCCACCGGTATCGCGGTCGAGACCGAGCGTGGCCTGACCGATCGTCGAGACGCCGCCGGTGTCGAGCGTGCGTACGATATCGCTCGCGTCGGCTCGGTTTTCGGCGATCGTCATCGACTCGAGTTCGCCAGCGCCGAGCAACGAGAGCACCCGACGGGCAGCGACGCGGTTGAGTTCGTCGTACCGTTCGGCGGCAACGCGTTCGCGTTCGACGGCGGCCGCAGTTGGTCCGTCCTCGTCGTACTCGAACTCCTCGGCTGCAGCAGCGTCCTCGTTTGTTTCCGTCGCGTCTCCATCGTCGGCGTCGCCATCGCTTCCGTCAGCCTCGGTAGTGTCCGTCCTGGTAGCGTCGGTACTGCCCGGTGACTCCGTCGACGACTCCGACGCTCGGATCGACGGTCGCCACGCTTCGTTGTCGAAGCAGATAGTGTTGTCTGCAATCGTGACGAACGACTGCAACGACCGGGCGGCGTTCAACGCGGCCTGATCCGATTCTGCGTCGGTTGGCAAGACACCGAGTGCATAGACCGGCTTCTCGTCGACCGACTGGAGTTCCTCGAGCAACACCGCGCCGGCACCGCCGCCGGTCCCGCCGCCGAGACCAGCAACGAGCAACGTGGCGTCGACGTCGGTAAACTCGAGGACATCGAACGCCCGCCGAAGTTCGTGGATATCCTCGCGGGCCACCTCGACACCGAGGTCGGGGTCGCCGTCAGTGCCGTCTTCGCCGTTGGCCTCGACTCGCGGATAGATGTCGCCGAAGACGGCCCGGTTTTCCTCGGGAACGTACTCGAGGTCGGCAAAAGCAGCCTGTGCGGTATCGAACACCAAGGCGTTTCCATTCGAGATATTCCGGCCGCTCTCGACCTCGAGTTCGAGGATGCGGTCGACGATTCGAGCGCCGGCGCTGCCGACGCCGACGAGTGCGAGTTTCATACGTAGGTTCCTCCGAGCATGAGACGAGCGGCTCAGACGACCGGGTCCAGTTTGTCGTCGTCGTCAGTGATCAGGTCGTTGATCTCCTCTTCACGGACTGCATCGAGCTCTTCGATTTTGTCCTGTGCGTCGACGGCCTGGCTCTGGATCTCTTTGATCCGCGGAGTCTCGGTCACATTCGAGAGCAAGACGACCGCCGCGAGTTCGTCGGCGTTTGGCCGTGGGTCGTCACCCGCGAGGATGTCGACGGTATCGGCCTCGTCTTCGAGCCACTGGCGGGCGCTTTCGATTCCCTTTCGTGAGATCAGCTCAGAGGGCCCAGAGAAGACGATCAGTGCTCGATCGGCACTCGAGACTTCACACGGTAACGTCAGTCGGGAGTTGACCGCCCGGCGAACGAGGCCTTTGATTTTCGCGGCGTCGGTCGCCTCATCGACCGGCCCCTCAGCATCACGGAACTTATCGAGTAACCCATCGCCACCGTTTTTGATCGGCGTCGAAGCGTAGCCGATCGAGGAGACACCGTCGGTATCGAGCGTTCGCATGATGTCACTCGAGTCCATCGCGTTTTCGGCGACGTCGGTCTCGTCGATCTCTCCAGCGGCAAGCAGCGTAACGATCCGGATCGCGAGTTCGCGGTTCATCTGCTCGTAGCCTTCTTCGATCGTCTGGCCTCGAGAGCGCCAGGCGTCGTTGTCGAAGGCCATGAAGTTGTCTACTTTCATGACAAACGACTGCAGCGAGCGGGCAGCGTTCAACGCCGGGCGGCCGCCTTCGTACTCGCCGGGGAGGATACCGAGCCCGTAGACGGGTTCGTCGTACATCTTCTGGAGTTCGTCGATGACGACCGGGCCCGCACCGCTGCCGGTGCCACCGCCTAAGCCC
Source organism: Natrialbaceae archaeon B1-Br10_E2g27 (assembly GCA_001563885.1). Lineage (GTDB taxonomy): Archaea > Halobacteriota > Halobacteria > Halobacteriales > Natrialbaceae > Natrarchaeobaculum. The sequence goes on along the minus strand of LKMM01000093.1, from coordinate 3,666 downwards.
GCAGCGACGAGAATTGCGTCGACCTCGTGGATTTCGACGTCGTCGAAGGCGCGTCGAATCTCGTCGATGTCGTGTTTGGCGACCTCCGCACCGACCTCGACGTCGCCGCCGACGCCGTGGCCTTTGGCTTTCTGGTGGGTATCGCCGATCAGGATGCGGCGTTCTTCGGGGACGTAATCGGGCTTCGCGAGGTCGGTCCTGGCGGAGTTAATCACCATGACGTGCCGACAGAGGTTTCGACCGGTCTGTTGCTCGAATTCGAGCATCCGGTCGATGATTTTACTGCCGGCGTTTCCGACACCAATTGTCGCGAGCTTCATATATCGGTCATGCCGCCCCAGGGATAATTCCCTTTTGTTTAGAGTCAGCCTTTTGATGTAAGTCGTGTCTGACGAACGGTCACCGAACACGAGACGAACGCCGCCGACCGTTACTCGCTGCTCGAGAGCCACGCAGGGAGTTCGGTAACCGACTCGAGGACCGCCGTAGCGTCTTCGGCTTCGTACGTGCGTCGGCCTGCCTCACCGGTAAGCCCGCCGGTCAGGACACCGACGCCGTGGTAGGTACGCGCTGGGTCGGCGTCGGCAGCGTTGGTCGCCGTCCGGATATCGTCCAGGGTGTCGCCGACGAAAACGACCGTCTCGGCGTCGAAACGCTCGGCGAGTGTCACTAACGCGTGTGGATGTGGTTTTCCTTCCGCCCAGTCGTCCATCGTAAATCGGTGCTCGGGAGAGATCACGTCGAGGCCGACACGCTTTAGAGCAATCTCGGCCTCGGCAGCAGGCCGTCCAGTCAGAACGCCGACATCGTAGTCGGCGAGCAACGCCTCCCGGGTCTCGGCGTCGAGCAGTTGCGGTTCGTCGTGGATGAACCCCTCGCGTTCTGTGTCGGGGTCGCCACCCTCCAGGGCCCGATACAGGTCGCTTCCGAGATACAGTTGCTGGAAGACATTACGAAGTCGGTTGCGGTCCCACCGGTCGAACACCCGCTGGGAGGCCTGGGCGGAAAGGCCGGCACGAACGACGGATTCGGCCGCTTCCAGCCCGCCACCTGCCTCGGCGATGGCGTCGGTAAACGAATCAATCGAGGCGGCATACCCCTCGCCGGTCGCGAGAATGTAAAGCGCCGCGGCGTAGGTGAGTTCCCAGTCGTTGTTGAACCCACCTGCGTCTTTGAACTGCTGGATGTCTGGCTTGCGGATCGTCCGATCGTAAACGGCCTCGATGGAGTCGACGATCGCTCGCCGGTAGGAGTCAGCGACGTCGACGAGTACCCCATCGATATCGAGCACGACGGCGTCTGCGTTCATACCAAAGACAGAGACGGCACAGAATAAAGGCGGTCTGATTCGTTGGCCGCCCTGTACGCTATGACGAACTCGCCACTCGAGTGCCCATTAAATGTAAATTATAGTTTAGGTAACTATCCGTAGCAGCCAAACCCAACATTTAGCACGGGCCGCGTCGAACTATTTTCTGACATGGTCTCAACAGGAGATTCCGCACCGACGTTTACCGCGACGTACAAAGGCAGCGACCACGAGACGTTCGATCTATCGGACCATCTCGGCGACGGTCCAGTCGTCCTGGCGTTTTTCCCGGGAGCGTTTACGCCGCCGTGTACGAACGAGATGGTCGCACTCCAAGAGCACGTCGGCGACATCGAAGACGCCGGTGGGTCGATCTATGGCATCAGTGCTGACTCTGCGTTCTCACTCGGTGCGTTCGCCGACGAGCACGGTATCGAATTCGACCTCGTCAGTGACATGGACGCCGAGGCCATCGATGCCTACGATCTTACGATGGAGATTCCCGATCTGGGACTGTACGAAATCGCCAACCGGGCCGTCTACATCCTCGACGATGAGGGAACTATCACCTACAGCTGGGTAGCCGACGACCCGACGAACGAACCCGACTACGACGAACTCGTCGACGCCGTCGCAGACGCATAACGACAGCCGTTAGCGGCGCTGACGAGCGAGATACAACGTCCCCGTCGGAATCGTCTTTCGCTCGACGGGAACCTGGGGCTGATCCCCGCCGAGGGTCGTAAACAGACAGTCGGCGTCGACCGTTCTGGCCACCTCGAGCGTCGGCCGATGGAGTTCCGGCGGGAGATTGCTGGCGTACATCGCGTCGACGTCGGCATACACCGACAGCTCTGGCTCGAGGATGTCGTCACGGACGAACTCGACACCGTCGGGTGTCTCACGCGGATAAATATCGGTTGCGGTGACCACAACACCTCGGTTGGCGAGCGCAGCGGCGAGGTCGGTTCGGCGACCGATCCCAACTTCGACGACGCGGTCGTACTCGCCTAAGTAGTCGATCATTGTCCGTCGGTTCCGGCGAGAGTCGGACACGGCGGGACGTTTATGAGAGCCGCGGTCTAAACGCTTTGCATGCTCGTCGATATCGTGCCGGTCGGGAGCGTCCCCGCAGAGGTAAAGCGGGCGGCCTCCTCGGCGTTGCGGTCGGTCTACGACTGTGACGTTTCGGTCAACGACTCACAATCGGTCCCGAGCGGTGCGTACGATTCCGGACGGAACCAGTACTCCGCAGAGCCGTTTATCCAACTCGCCGAACGTGTCGGCCGCGGCGAGAAAAACATCGCCGTCACACCACACGATCTCTTCTATCGGCGTCGAAACTACGTGTTCGGTCTCGCCTATCTCGACGGCAGCGGCAGCGTCGTCTCAACCTACAGACTCCAGACCTCGAGTGATGGTGGCTTCTCGAACAAATCAGCGAGCGAAATCTTCGAAAACCGGGTTCGCAAAGAGATCGTCCACGAGATCGGTCACACCTACGGCCTCGAACACTGTGACAACAACCGCTGTGTGATGAACTTCTCACCGACCGTTCGCGAGGTCGATATCAAAGAAGAGAATCTCTGCGGAAGCTGTCAGCGAACAATTAGATAGCTAATTTTCGCATACCTGTCCGAAACAGTTAGGGCATATCAGATCGAATATTGGGCAACCGGGCCCAGTTCAGCAATGTCTCACTCTCCGTTCGAACGTCACGTCGAGGCCTACGATCGGTGGTACGACGACCACGAGGGTGCCTACCGCGCCGAACGAACCGCGATCGAACACGCCCTACCAGCGTCGTTCGAGAGCAGTCGTGCCCTCGAGGTCGGCGTCGGAACCGGCCGATTCGCCGCGCCACTCGAGGTCTCACTGGGGGTCGATCGGGCACGGGCACCGCTTGAATGCAGTCACAGTCGGGGAGTCCGCCCGATTCGCGGGGTCGCAGAATCCCTCCCGATCGCCGAGAACACACTCGAGGTCGCACTGGCCGTTACCGTCCTCGCGTTCGTCGACCCCAGGCGAACGCTCACAGAACTCCGGCGCGTGCTCGTCGACGATGGGATGCTCGTCGTCGCCGTTCTCGACCGGGCGAGTCCACCCGGAAAACGATACCAGGAACATGCCGACGAGAGTCCGTTTTATGCCGACGCAACCTTCCTGAGCGCCGACGTAACCGCCGACGCCCTCGAGGAGGCGGGCTTTCGGATCGATCGGCGACTGCAGGCGCTTTTCGACCACCCGGCGGAGTTAGCACCCGACTCGATCCGAACGGTCGACGTCCGCGATGGCCACGGCGATGGCCTGTTTGCCGTCTTCCGGGCTGTCCCCGAGGACGGTTGACGGGAACGATT
>LKMM01000092.1 GCA_001563885.1 Natrialbaceae archaeon B1-Br10_E2g27 | reverse complement strand
GGTCGGCGTCGTACTCCGCTCTGAGTTCTGCGGGCGTCTCGGGGACTGCCATCCGCTGTTCGTAGAACATATACGAAAAGAGGGTAGTCAGCCACAAGTGGCTTCGCTTTGGCACAACGGCACACCTGTTCGTGGCGGAGACGCCGTGGACGGTTCTTGTGGCTCCCAGGTGAGGCCAACACCGGTACACGGGGACGACCGCCAGTGTCAGTTGCCCGTACGAACGACGGACCGAACCTCGTTTGGATCGATCATTCCACTTCCCACCGCCAGCGTGGCCCACGTGAGCCCGCCGAGGGCAATCGCACCAAACAGCATCGGTAGACTCGAGATCATCGGCGTGACGAGCCAGACCGCACCGGCCATCACGGCCGTGATGGCACAGACCATCCCCACCGAACGGGCCAGCCGACGAATCCCCAACGAAAGCTCGAGGTGGACGATATAGACGTTCACGGCGACGTAAACCGTATGTGTGGCGACGGTTGCGATTGCTGCACCGATAACGCCAATGGTCGGGATCAACAGGATGTTCAACCCGAAGTTCGCGATCGACGTTGCACCTTTTGCAATCGCCCGGTGGCGCGCCCGTCCGAGATAATCGAGGCTATCGCTCGTGAGATTCGTAATCGACTGCAAGACGACGAAACCGGCCAGAATCTGGATGACTGGTATCGCACCCGCATACTCGGCCCCAAAGACCATCATGACGAACGGTTCGGCAACGAGGACCAGCCCAACTGCCGCCGGCACGTATACTAACAGCGTGTGTGTCAGCGAGGTTTCGTAGATCCCCCGGGCTTGCTCGAGTTGTCCGGCCGCCTTTTGTTCGCCAAAGTTTGGCGAAATCGTAAAGCCGAGTGATTCGGCGGGTGCGAGCACGAAGTCACTGATCTGCTTGCCGAGGGTGTAAAAAGCAACTGCCGCAGGTGTCAGGAAGACCCCGACCAGGACCGTGTCGATCTGTTTGTCGATTACGTTCGCACTCCGAGTTGCCGTAAGCGGTACGCTGTACTCGGCCAGCCGCCGGGAGAGGCCGTCTTCGTACTCGGGGGCGGGTTCGTAGGTGCGATAAAATCTGGTGTAGAGTAACGCGAGACCGACGGCGGCGGCGACGGCATAGCCGACGATGTAGCCGAACAGGGCTCCGAGTGCACCGAACCCAAGCAGGACGAACGCGAGGGCAAAGACGAGACGGGTCGCGCCACTGAGCGCCTGAATCGCCGCGCTGTACTCGAGGCGATTAAAACCCTGAAAGGCAATCTGGCTGAAGACGTTAAACGAGTTGGCGATAATAAAGAGGACGCCGGCGGCGAGAAACGGCGCGGCTCCCGGGTCACCAAGAAAGATAGCGATCGGTTCGTGAAAGAGCAACAGTACGTAGGAGACGACCGCAAGCGCGATCAGTTTGAACGCCAGCGTCGACCGTAACAGATAGGGGATCTGCCCGGTATCGCGCTCGCTGTACTCCGAAATGTATCGTGCCGAGGACTTTCCGAGACCGAGATCAGCGAACAACTGGACGACCGCTAAGATACCAATCGCCCAGTAAAGCGCCCCATAGCCATCCGGATTCAGCAAGCGCGCCAGCAAAAACATCAACAGCGCACTCGAGACCATGTAGATCGCTCGAGAGACGAGCGTGGCTTTGAACCCGCGGACGATGTGATCCTGTGTACTCATGGCTCGACACTGTGAGTCTGGGCGGGCAGAACGCAGTGGTCACTCAACGTCAGTTCAAAGATTGACCATCCGGCTGGTTCGACCGTCACTCAGTTCGCCCGTCGGCGAATCAACCAATTGTAATGCGGTGACAACAGCTGTACGGTCTCCCTAGCGTTTTCGAAAGCGTATCCTACCTGTGGGCTTATAGATAGGAGGCGTCCCACCGCGTCGCTTTCCGGCGATTCCCACAGTCGTTGCACTCGATTCGACCCATCGCGTCCATTGCCGAATCCGTCGAGTTACAACTCCCACAGAGCCATCCGTAGGGCGTCTCGCGGTTATCGCTCTCGTAGACTCGGTAAAACGGTGAGGCAGCCCCGCGAGTCGCCTCGCCGTAACTGACGGCGTAGACCTCGCCGCCGACCTCGAGGTCGTCGAGCCCACCCCAGCCTCCCTCGGCAGTGCCTTCGGTGTAGACGTTCTCGGTAAACGTCTCACCACCGACGTCGACCTCGCGCTGGCCTGCCTGTTCGAAGCCGTGGCTTCGATAGAACTCGTTGCCCGCTTCGTTGTCCTCGAGGACGAATCCCTGAATCTGGGTTGTGCCTTCATCACGGAGCCTTTCTCGTGTCCGAACCAGCAGTCTGACGCCAGTGCCGTCGCCGCGGTGGTCGGGATCGATGTGGAGCCACAGAATTCGGCCGGTCTTATGCTGGCCACCGACGAGGTCGCTCTGGGCGAACCCGGCTGGTTCGCCGTTGCGTTCGACGACGATGATGTGAGCCTGATCGGCCTCGAGTTCCTCGAGAAACCCCTCACCGTACCAGTCGTCGACGGCGTCGTCGATGGTCTCGTCGTCCAGAAAGTCGCCGTAGGTCTCCGACAGCGAGTCGGTGGCAATCGACCGAATCGCCTCGATATCCGCTGGCGTCGCTTCACGCAGGTCCATGTCACTCTATACCATTGCCTCGTACAAAACGTATTCCCACGACGAGTAGCCCTCGACGTTCGTCCAGTTTGGTCGATTTTCCAGGATAGCAACATGAAATTGACCGGGCGGACGGTCGAAAGAGAAGATTCACATCGGTGTCGCCACAGGGGGTGATATGAGCGACGACCCCACAGCTGACCTCTCCGACAAGGGTGGGTCTGGGGATATCGACGACGCATTTACGTACAACGGTGGCCGCGTCGATCCTGGCGAATCCGCAAACATCCGATACGGTATCAGCGAGACCTATCTGGGCGATCCAATCAGGATCCCCGTCACGGTTATTAATGGTACGCATCCGGGCCCGACGGTCTTTCTTTCGGCGGCGGCCCACGGCGACGAACTCAACGGCATCGAGGTCGTCCGCGAAGTGGCCCACGACTGGGATCACGCCGAACTTCACGGTACGCTGGTCTGTCTGCCCGTGATGAACGTCCCCGGCTTTCTCGCACAGGAACGGTATCTCCCGATCTACGACCGGGACCTCAATCGGTCGTTTCCCGGCCGCGAGGGATCGACGAGTGCCAGACGGATGGCCCACCGTATTTTCACGAACTTCATCGAACCCTGTGATCTCGGACTCGACTTTCACACCTCGACGCGCGGGCGAACGAACATGGTCCACGTCCGTGCTGATATGGACGATCCGACTGTCGACCGACTCGCCAAGGCGTTCAGTTCGAACGTCGTCATCGCCGGACAAGGGCCCTCGGGAACGCTTCGACGCGAAGCGACTGACGCCGACATCCCGACGATCACCATCGAGATGGGCGAGGCACACCGCTTCCAGCGTCGGCTGATCGATCGGGCGCTGACCGGCGTCGCGAGCGTCTTAGCCGAGTTCGGGCTTCATCCCGACTCCTCGGTCCACTGGCCCGGCTGGCGAACCATCATCGACGACGAAAAGACCTGGCTGCGCGCCGACGCCGGCGGCATCGTCGACATGAAACGTGGTCGCGGCGCACTCGTCGAGGCGGGCGAAGTCATCTGTACCATTACCAACCCGTTCAAAGAAGAAGACGAGGTCGTCACCGTCGAGGCACCCTTCACCGGGCTCATCGTCGGCGTCCTCGAGAACCCGGTCGTCTATCCAGGCAATCCGCTCTGTCATCTGGTTGGCCTCTCGCCGGATACCAAAATCGCACTCGAGCGCGAACGAACGGGAGAGCGCTCTCGCTCGGAACTGTAGCCACAGCCACCGTTCTAGCTTGGCAAACAGTCAACCTTCGTGATCTGTGTGGATAGCGACAAAGGTAAGTTCTATACTCTCACGGTCAAAGGTCCACATGAGCGTATGAGTCAGTCTTACAATCGCGGCCTCGTCGAGGACTTCAGCCGGTGGAAGGAGTTTTCCGCCGGCATGTGGGCGTGGATCTTCCACAAGTTCACCGGGTGGATGCTAATCGGCTACCTGTTTACCCACATTGCCGTACTGAGTACTGCCACGTCGGGAGAAATGGTCGAAGTAAACGCAGCGGACTTACCGAACGTCGAGGGAACCGGTATGACGGAGGTTCCCCTCTACGATGCGACGCTTGGTGGCTTAGAGAGCCTCCTGATTATCCGTATCCTCGAGGTCGGCTTGCTCGCAGTCGCCGTCTTCCACATCTTAAACGGCATCCGTCTGCTGATGGTCGACCTTGGCATCGGCCTCGAGGCACAGGATAAGAGTTTCTACGCCTCATTGATCCTGACGGGGATCATCACAGTCGCAAGCGTGCCAACGTTCCTGGCGGGGGTCGGTTTCTGATGGCCGAACGGTACTCCTCGTTTGCTCCTGGTGGGACCCGATGGCTCCTCCAGCGGATCACGGCGGTGTTTCTGATCGTCGTCCTCGCGATGCACTTTTTCCTCTTGCATTTTGTCAACCACGCCGCCGAGGTTACGCTGGCCGACACCGAAGCCCGAATGCAAAATATCGGCTACTTCCTGACGATGGTCCTGTTTCTCTGGGCTGGGGCCTTCCACGGGATCAACGGCGTCTACAACGCCCTGGTCAACCAGGGACTGTCGGGTACCCAAAAGAAGGTAGTGCTTGCGGTCCTGATCGTCGCAGGTGTGGCACTCGTCGGACAGGGAACCTACGTCGCACTCGTCATGTCGGGGATGATCTAACATGAGCACACAACAACCAGAACCCGAATCACAGGAGGCACCGACCGACCCCGAATTCCAGGGGGCCGAATCATCGGTCGACGAAGCCGAGCGATCCGGCGGTGACATCGACCAGACAGCGGCCGATCCAACCGACCTCGAGGGTGAGACGGTCCTGATCAAAGTCTTCCGCTACGATCCGGAAGTCGAAGCCAAACAGGAACCACGGTTCGATGACTTTCACGTTCCCTTCACCAAGGGGATGACCGCCCTCGACGCGGTAATCTACGCACGTGATCAGTACGATTCCTCGCTTACGTTCAGACACTCGTGTCGACAGGCCGTCTGTGGATCGGATGCCTTTTTCATCAACGGCAAACAGCGACTTGCCTGCAAAACACAGATCGCTGAGTTAGAACAACCGATCCGGATCGAACCGCTGCCCCATCAGGAGGTCGTCAAGGATCTGGTCGTCGACATGGATCACTTCTACGACCAGATGCACGCCGTCGAGCCGTACTTCCAAAACGAGGAGACGCCGGCTATCGAAGACCTCGAGGAACAACGCCAGAGTCGGGAAAACCGCGAGAAAATCAAAATGTCGACGCGGTGTATCTGGTGTGGGGCCTGTATGTCCTCGTGTAACATTGCGGCGGGCGACAACGAGTATCTCGGGCCTGCAGCGATCAACAAAGCCTACCGGTTTGCGATGGACGACCGCGAACCCGAAGAGATCAAAGAACACCGGCTTCGGATCGTCGAACAGGAACACGGTGTCTGGCGGTGTCAGACCCAGTTTTCCTGTACGGAAGTCTGTCCGAAAGACATTCCCCTGACCGAACACATTCAGGAACTCAAACGGGAAGCTGTCAAGAAAAACCTCAAATTCTGGTAACCATGTACGAACACGACGTCATCGTGGTCGGCGCAGGCGGCGCTGGCCTCCGCGCGGCAATCGCAGCACACGAGGCAGGGGCCGATACGGCCATCGTCTCGAAACTCCACCCCGTCCGCAGCCACACCGGCGCAGCTGAAGGCGGTATCAACGCCGCCCTTCAGGAGGGCGACGACTGGGAACTTCACGCTTACGACACCATGAAAGGCTCCGACTACCTGGGCGATGCCCCGGCAGTCGAGACCTTAGCACAGGACGCCCCCGAGGATACGATGCGACTCGAGCACTGGGGGATGCCCTTTTCGCGTGAAGAAGACGGACGCGTCTCCCAGCGACCCTTCGGCGGCCTCTCCTATCCCCGAACCACGTATGCGGGTGCCGAAACCGGCCACCACCTGCTGCACGTGATGTACGAACAGGTCGTCAAACGGGGTATCCAGGTGTACGACGAGTGGTACGTGATGAACCTGGCGACGAGTGACGAACCCAACCCCAAGGACCGAGAGTGCCACGGTGTCGTCGCATACGACGTCCAGAGTGGCCAAATCGAGGGGTTCAAAGCCAACCAGGGCGTCATCCTCGCGACTGGCGGCCCCGGCCAGGCGTTCGATCACACCACCAACGCCGTCTCCTGTACGGGCGACGGCCACGCCATCGCCTACCGTGCCGGCGTTCCCCTAGAGGACATGGAGTTCATCCAGTTCCATCCCACCTCATTGCCGTCGACTGGCGTGTTGATCAGTGAGGGGGTCCGTGGTGAAGGTGGAATTCTCTACAACGAAGACGGCGAGCGCTTTATGTTCGAACACGGCTACGCGAACAACGCTGGCGAACTCGCCAGCCGCGACGTCGTCTCGCGGGCCGAACTCACGGAGGTCAACGAGGGACGGGGCGTCAACGACGAGTACGTCCACCTCGATATGCGCCATCTCGGCGAAGAGCGCATCCTCGACCGCTTGGAGAATATTTTACACTTAGCAGAGGACTTCGAAGGCGTCGACGGCCTCGTCGAACCGATGCCGGTCAAACCCGGCCAACACTACGCGATGGGCGGCATCGAAACCGACGAGAACGGCCAGACCTGTATCAGTGGCCTCTATGCCGCCGGCGAGTGTGCCTGTGTTTCCGTCCACGGTGGCAACCGACTGGGCGGGAACGCCTTGCCCGAACTGATCGTCTTCGGCAAGCGCGCCGGCCGCCACGCCGCCGGCGACGACCTCGGTGAGCCACAGATAAAGACCGGCTACGGCAACGACGTCGAAGACGAGACTGACGTCGAACTGCCGGTCACGCCCGGCAGCGCCGGTATCGGAACCGACGATGGCGTCGCCGCTGACGGCGGGCCGCGATCTGCGTCGGACGCTCGGTCCGACGGCGGAATCGCCACAGACGCAGCGGGTGCCATAGAGCGCGCTGTCGAACGTGAACGCGAACGCGTCGACCGACTGATGGACCGCGACACCGGCATCCAACACGCCGAGATCCGCCAGAAACTCCAGACGGCGATGACCGATTACGTCAACGTCTTCCGTACCGAAGAGGGCGTCAAAAAGGCGCTGCGGATCATTCGTGAGTGTCGCGAGGAGTACCAGGACGTCTACGTCGATGACCCCTCCCGGACGTTCAACACCGACCTCCAACAGACCTACGAGACGCGCAACTTGATCGACGTCGCCGAGACGATTGCACTGGGCGCACTCGTCCGAACCGAGTTCCGTGGTGCACACTGGCGAGCAGAACACCAAGAGCGCAAAGACGAGGAGTGGCTCAAACACACGCTCATCTCCTGGAACGGTGGCAAGCCGGACATCTTCTACCGGCCAGTCATCCTCGAGGGCGACGAAAAGACCTACGAACCCAAGGTTCGCAGCTACTAACCGGCGACGTTCGGTTTCGACGATATCGGTGCCCTTTCATTCCAGCACCCATTAGGTCCGCTGAATGAGCCTCGAGCGCTTTGCCTACGCAAACGTCTTTCTCGTTCCGATAGTTGCCGGCGGCACCTACCTGTTTCAGGAGTCGATTCCCGTCGTCGCCGTCCCGTTTATCGCCGGCTATCTTACGTTCGCGATTCTCATCTCGTTTGGCTGGGGCATGTCAGTGCTCAGCCAGCGGTTGCGTTCGTCGTAACTACAATCCGATGATCTCGAGCAAATCAATCCCGACGTCGAAGTGATCGAGTAGCTTGTAGCCGATGAAGATGCCGACGATTCCCATGATTCCGGGCAGTTCCGGCGGTGCCGGAATCGGAACGTTGAGCAGTCGAAAGAGGGCTCCGGTAAGCAATCCGGTGACGAGTGCAAGAACAGTAATCTGGGTCGACATACCGTACGTGTTCTGGCGGGGGTAAGTACAAAAACAACACGTCTGCGCCTTGGTGCGGTGTGTACACCGGAAATATCGTCTTGGACGGTCCAAGGTACATACCGCTCGTCCCTCGTGGCCTGTCACAGCAAGAGTACGCAGATGTTCGACAATCGTTGTAGATGGGATTTAATATCGTCGAACCCAACATATAGAGTATGGCGTCGAATCAAGCACAACCGACTGCGGTGTCGGTTCCCGACGACCTCGAATCGCCACGAAGCAAACTCGTCTATCTGTACGTTTCGATCCACGGGCCCGCGACGACGACCGAACTCAGCACCAATCTCGAGCTCACCACGGGAACGGTGTTACCGGTCCTCAGATCGCTGCTCGATCAGGGACATCTCGAGAAAACGTCGTCGGGATACAGATTGGCCCGTTGATATTAAACTGACAGCTCTAGTACCCTCCCAACCGTCGAGTGACTAGTTCTTGGCTTCCTCGGTAGTTGGATAGAGTCGGTGTAGTTTGGTTCGAGCATCCTCATTTCTGAATTGCCAGTTGATCGTGGTCTCCAACTCATTACGCTGGGCTTCCCACGCAGCGACCTCCGATCGGAGGGTCGCTGCGTCGGGAATTCGACGGTTGAGACACTGGCTCTGGAGCG
>LKMM01000091.1 GCA_001563885.1 Natrialbaceae archaeon B1-Br10_E2g27 | reverse complement strand
ATCCCGCTCGGCTTGCTCGCACTCGCGGGATTTATCATCTGGGTATTCCCACCGCTGTTCGATCGGTTCTGGGGGACGGCGTGTTCGGCGGCCGACACGTGGTTGATCTGCAGTGGCTTCCTCCAGCGAGGGTTTACTGCCGGCATCCTCATCGGGATCACCGCACCGATCGTCGGCACCTACCTCGTCAACCGGCAGATGGCGCTGATCGGCGAGGCGCTTGCACACACGGCCTTCGGCGGCGTCGCGATCGGGCTGTTCGTCGGCGCGGCCGTCCCGCGGTTCGACTATCCGCTCCTGTTCGCCCTCGTCGCCGCGGCCGTCGCCGCGCTGGGCATGCAGTACATCGCCGTCAAGACCGACGGATACGCCGACATCCCGATCGCGATCATGCTCACCGGTGGGTTCGCGGTCGGTATCGCCGTCATCTCCTACGGCGTCGTCTTCAGCGCGACCGTCGAGAGCTACCTGTTCGGGGATATCCTCTTTGTCCCCTTCGAGAACGTCCAGCTCATGGTCGGGCTGACGATGCTCGTCCTCGGGACCGTTGCACTCACCCACAAACAGCTCCTGTTCATCACCTTCGACCGCGAGGCCGCACGGCTCGCCCGGGTCAACGTCTGGTTCTACGATACGCTGTTGATCGTGTTGACGGCGCTGGTCGTCGTCGCAGCGATGCAGATCCTCGGTGCAATTCTCGTGGCCGGCATGCTCGTCATCCCCGTCGCCGCGGCGATGCAGCTGACAACCGGCTTCAACCGCGGACTCGTCCTCTCCGTGGTACTCGGACAGGTTGCGGTCTTCGGGGGGATCCTCCTCTCGTATTATTTGAACGTCGCAACCGGCGCGATGATAATCATCGTCGCAATCGTCGTCTACCTCTTGTCTCTCATCGGGAAGCCGATCTGGTAGCCCTCGAGGCCACCGAAATCGTGCTCATGGGCAACGGCCTCGAGAAACTGCCTCGACGGTGTGCGTCGAAACACCACTTACTCCGACAGTTGTCGGCCCTCGAGCCACGCCTCGATTGCGTCGGCCCCGGCCCCGCGGCGATGGATCGTCTCGCTCGAGACGTCGACGACGGTGCTTTCGGTGCCGGGCGTTTCGCCACCATCGACGACGACTGACGCCTCGAGGACCCGGTCTGCAATTTCGTCGACTCGCCGGGCGCTCGGTTCGCCGCTTTCGTTTGCGCTCGTGGCCGTGATCGGTCTATCGGCACGCTCGAGCAATTCGAGTGCGGGCTCGCAGTCGGGGACGCGGATGCCGACCTGGTCGCGGCCGGCCGTAAGAACATCCGGGACGGGCTCGAGACGTTCACAGAGCAGCGTTACGGGCCCTGGGAGAAACTCCTCGGCGAACGCGCGCTCGCGATCGCTCGCGCGGATGTAGCCCGCCTCGAGGGCCGTCTCGAAGCGTGGAACCGCAAGCGAGATGGGCTTTGAGCGATCGCGGCCCTTGCGTTCGAACACGTCTTCGACCGCCCCGGATTCGAGTGCGTCGGCCCCCAGTCCGTACACCGTCTCCGTCGGATAGACGACCAGCCCACCGTCTCGGATCGCCTGCGCTGCTCGCTCGAGATCCATACTCGAGGCTGGTCGTCTCGAGGGGAAAAATATACCGTCACTACCGTTTCTCTCAGCCAGCGGCCATCTCCCGACAGCTTTCGGCACACTGCGGAAGAATCTCCGCACAGGCCTGGCAGTGCTCGTGGTCGTGTTGTGCACATTCGTCGGCACACTCCTCGCAGAGATCCGCACAGATCGCCGCCAGTTCGCGGTGGTAGCCCGAGTTACGAGCCATCCACCGGGCGTGTAGCGTGGTGATATCGGCGACGTCCCGGCAGAGACGGATACAGCGGGCCATACCCTCTTCGTCGGCACAGGCGTCGGCACACCACTCACAGACCTGGGCAGCCTCGAGGCAGTTGTCGATACACTCTTCGATGTGGTCGTCGGCGTGGTCGAGTTGCTGGAGCGCCATTGCACTCGAGTGTGCCACCACTCACCGTAATCAACCTCCGATGGGCGAGTGCAAGCGAGTGGGCGGTCACTCCCGGCTCCACTCCCACGGCTCGGACGCTTGGCGTTCGGTCGCCGACTCGCTCTCGTCCGATCTACTCGAGGTCGGTGGCTCGGAGGGCAACAGGTCGGGATCGTCGACGTCCTCGCCTCGCAACTGCTCGAGGTCATCCCGAGCGGGTGCCGATTCGTCCTCGGGGGAGACGCCCGGCACTTCGACGGTCTCGACGGCATGCCGGACGACGTCTGCGGAGGAAACGCCGTCGATGGTCGCTTCGGTCGTGAGCACGATCCGGTGGGCCATCGTCGCGACCGAGAGCCGTTTGACATCGATCGGGGTGACAAAGCCCCGGCCGTCGATAATCGCAGCCGCCCGCGCCGCCTCGAAGACTCGCTGGACACCTCGCGGGGAGACACCGACCTCGGTGTGACTGTCCTCCCGGGTCGCCCGCGCGAGTTCGACGATGTAGCGTCGCACCTCGGGTTCGACGGTGACCTGCTCGACGAGTGTCTGTACCGTCTGTACCGTCTCGGGCGTGACAACTGGATCGACACTCGGTGCGAGCGTCTGGCGATTTGCTCGTCGTTCGAGTAACTCGAGTTCGCCCTCGAGGTCGGGATAGCCAAGGGAGGTTTTGACGCTAAAGCGGTCGCGCTGGGCTTCAGGAAGCCGGAAGGTACCCTCCTGTTCGATCGGGTTCTGGGTGGCGATGACGACGAACGGCTCTGGTAGGGAGTAGGTTTCCCCGTCGACGCTCACCTGGCGTTCTTCCATCGCCTCGAGCAAGGCGGCCTGGGTTTTCGGTGGGGCACGGTTGATCTCGTCGGCCAGCACGACGTTCGTAAAGACCGGACCTGTAGCGAAGCGAAACTCGCCGGCGTGTTCGTCATACACCGTCGTGCCGGTCACGTCCGAGGGAAGCAAGTCGGGGGTAAACTGAATTCGGGTACACTCAAGACCCATCGATTCGGCGAGGACGCGTGCGATGACGGTCTTGCCGGTGCCGGGAACGTCCTCGAGTAAGACGTGACCACGAGCAAACAGCGCTGCAAGAACTGCATACAGTACACCCTGATCGACGACAGCGGCCGCTTCGATACGGTCGACGACGTGATCGACCGTCTCCGCTGTCGCCCCTGGCGAGACGTTCGAGTCGTCCATACCGGACAGACGGGCTAGACGATCAAGTAGCCTCGCCCGCTGGACCTCATCCCCGAAGCGGGACGAGCAAGAACAACACACCCAGGCCGGCGACGACGATGGCAGCCGGTGAGCCGACATCGGCGAAGACACCCGATCGAACAAACTCGAGGCCGACGGCGAGTGCGACCACCACGCCAGCAACGAGGATCGACGCAAGGCCATACAAGAGCTCGAGGCGTCGTGTCCGTGGTCGGTGGCCGAGTTCGGCGGTGAGCCCGAGCCCGTACGTCGAGACGTCCCACGCCACCACGGCCGCGCCGAGACAGGCGACAGCGACCGGCGGCTGGCTCCCGGCGAGGCCGATTGCGGCGACGACGAGGCCGGCTGCGGCGATAGCCGGCCCGAACGCACGATTGGGGACGACATCGAGGGCAACACCGGCGAGCAACACGGCCACGAGGAGCAAAAACGCAAGCGGACCCAAGACGACTAGGACGATAGCCAGCGGGCCGACCGAGACGGGGAGGAAAAACAGTTCCGGACGCGCTGTGATGATGCCTGCAAGCACCAGCAACGCGATTCCGAACGCAGCGACCACGATAGCAAATCCGACGACAACGGCTGCCATCCACCGTTTTTGATCGGTGTGCCGTGTGAGCCGCCCCAGAAGGAGCGATCCAAGCCCCACAAGTAGTGTACACCCACCGACCGCAACGGGCGGCCAGACGAGTAGTGGCGACGACAACGCTACCAGCGCCGACTCGAGCCCTGGAACCGCCACCAGCAGTCGATCGAAGACGCCCGCAAGCCAGGCCATTGCACTCACAAACAAAAGCAAAAGCGAACCGACGACGGCCCCGAAGAGTCCTCGGGTGGCAGAGTCGAGACGCGCCTCGAGCGCCGGCCGTTTCGACCGCGGGGTCAGTTGTCGAAGCGGGAGCCACCGAAGCGAAAGCGCAAGCACACAGCCGGTGACGGCGACGACCACGAGAATGCCCCCGGCCGAAGCGATAGCGCTCGAAGCGCCGGTCAGCGACGACAAAAGCCCCAGTCCGAACATCGACAGTGCGGCCACGACGACAGCGACGACGCCGAAGGCGATCATCGAGCCGAAGGTCAACAGAGTGCCGAGGCCGCCGCGTTTCAGCCCGTCGGCGTCGACGTCGGCCCACGCGGCTGCCATGCCGAACAGGGCGATCGTTAGCCCGACCAGCACGATCATGTTCCGGCCGCCAAATGGGCCGACGAGCACGAACAGGACAAACGCCGAGCCGAACGTGACGAGAAACGCATGGCCGACGACCAGCTGGACGAACGACGAGCGCTCGAGCAACGCGAGACCGGCGACGGTGAGGCCGGCGACGGTTCCGAGCGTCGCGATGATCGAGGGATCACCGACTGCAGTGCCTGCGGCGATTCCGACGACGATGACCGCGAGCGTGGCGATCCGGAGACTCGCCGCGCGTGGCCGTCCCTCCTCACCGATCGCCGACGGTCGGTCCAACCGCGGTCCGACGAGGGACATCTAGTCGTCACCCCTCGAGCTATCGGTCGCGGTACGGTTCGCCGGGGCTTTAGCGTCGGCCTGGAAGGCGTATTCGATGACGATCGGGAGCGGCGTTCCACGACGCCAGTCGACCGTGCGTGCGCCGGCTGCCTGACACCGCGTCAGTCGCGTCCGTCGTCGGGTCTGGACATACTGGCCGCTGACGGTGTTTTCCGGGACGACGTCGGGCGAGAGGACGACAACTGGCACGTCGGCTGCCAGCCAGCGTTCGACCAGTTCGACCGGCCGACCGTCGAGCAACGGCGAGCACAGCGCAAGTTGTGTGCCCGGGCCGATGCGTTCGATGAGTTCGTCAACCCACGCCCGATTTCGGTCGAATCCACCCCCTCGTCCCATCTCCCCGCTTCCGTCGTTGGCCGATTCGGACTGCGATCCGGCGTGTGGGTCAGTCGACCAGTTCGAGGTCTGAATCGACGACACGGTCGGTGGAACCGACGACGCCAGATCCTCCTCACTCTCATCGTCGGGTCTGTCAATCGCCGTCCGAAGTGTCTCGATCAGTCGAGACCGATGTGTCGCCCCGCTTCCGGGTGCCACCCACTCGAGGCTTCCTGGGCCTTCCTGACCGATGACTGCCAGCCCGACGCGGTTGCCGCGGCCGAGCAAGTCCGTAAGCGCACGTGTCCCAGCGTAGGCCGAAAGCTCGAGCGCGGTCGGCCGTCCGGGGCCGGCGACGACCCGGGCCGACGGACGGGCGTCGACGACGAGGACGACGGTCGCGGCTACCTGCCGTTCGTACGACACCGTCGCCAGCTCGCCCCGTTTTGCGTACTGACGCCAGTCGATTCGATCTGCGGGATCGCCCGGTCGATACTCCCTGATCGAGTGGAAGGCAACCCCCTCGCCGGGCCGGTCGCTTGCCATCCGACCGACGCGGTCTGTACCCAGCTTCGACAGCGGCGGCGCATCGGCATCAACCCGACACTCGAGTCGCCGATCGCCAGCAGGAGAAAGCGTTGCGGTCACGAGCGTACTCGCGCCGAGGCCACGAAGCCGACACTGTGGCGAGTCGAACCGATACTCGCCACGCCGGGCCGCAAGGAGGTACTCGAGGCGAAGCGACTCCCCGGGTGCAAGCACGCCAGCCGCCCGTGGTGAGCCGGCGAGGACGGCGAGTTTCTCGGGAACGCCATCGACCAGACGGACATCCGACAGCGTCCGGCTACCGGTGTTGGTCACCTCGAGAGAGACGGTGACGGTCCCGCCGGGTGGCGTTGGCGTCGGTGAGATCGTCCGGGTAGCCGCGAGCCCGTCGGGCGGAGTGACCGTCGAGAGCGAGCCGTAGGCGACGAACGCAAGCGGGACGAGCGCGCCAAGCAACAAGACTCCGCTGCCGTCGGCCATCCCCGCGACCACGAGCACGATCGCTGCCGCGACCGCCCCGCGATACCGCGGAAGCCGGCCCATCTCCATGGTCTCGATCGCGTTTGCCCCATCGGTCCGGTCGCCTTCGACCTCCTCCGACGACGCGGCCGAATCGTCCCCCCCTCGGTTTCCGTCCCCCTCGAGTTGGGCACGCCGTGGTTGTGGGCCGCGGGCAGTCACGTCCGGGTCGACCGCTCGCTCGAGGTGGCCATCGACGCCGCGAGTGAGTTCCTCGAGCCGCGGGGAGAGAACGGGGACGGTCCGAGGGGCATGCTGACCGGGCGCGGTCGAAAGCGCGTCGTCGGCTGCCAAAGCGACCTCGTGGACGGCCCGACGGGCTCGCTCGCGGATCGCCTGCTCGGGAAACAGCCACGCCCGCAGTCGGTCGCCGACGGGACGGTCCGGTTCGACGACCGACAGGCTGAGAACGCTCGCAGCGATCCGATCGTCGGTCCAGGTCCCCTCGTCGATCGATCGTTCGATCTCCACACGGGACAGCCCGCTGCTAGAGAGTGCATCGACAAGCGTCTCCCGAAGCGCCGGCCTGATGACGGCAATTCCCGCATCGATATCGCCCGCTGTCCGTGCTATCTCGCCTGCATCCTCGAGGACGCCCACGAGGTCGTCACTCGAAAGCGGCGGGTCGCGGTCGCTTCGTTCGGGGGCCGGACTCGCAAACGAGTCACTCGCCGCCCACGGGACCGACAGGCCGCCCTCTGTCGACTCGAGTTCGCCATGAACTTTCCACAGCCCGATACCGATGGCGACGATCCCGATCAACAGGGCAACGGCCGTCGTCGCACCCGACCGCGAGTCAGCCGGCGAGCCAGCCAGACCGAGGGCGACACCGAGGGCCACGACAATGAGGGCCACGACCGCGAGAGCCCCCGCCAACCACCGATTCACGTCCGATCACCCGCCGGTCTACGTCCGTGGCGCTCGTCTTCATCGTCCGTCTCACTCGAGGACTGGTCGCTATCAGTCGCACTCGAGGGGTTCTCACCGCCATCGACGAGCGCCGCGTAGACAACCCCGGCCCGTTCGTGGAGTTCCGGCGTCGCCCGTCGCGGGCCGTACTCGACTTCCCGAAAGAGCCGCGTCAACTCACGGACCGGCGGTTCCGGATAGCCCGCCTCGAGTGCCCGCCGTTCGACCTCCCTGGGAGCCTGCGTTCGCCACCTCGCCGGCTCGACTGTCCTCGCAAACTGACGCCACACGGTGTGAACCGTCGGCTCGTCGTCGGCCGTTCGCTCGAGTGACTGCGTCGGCTGTCGGACTGGCTCATCCGTCGAGTCGACCGGGACCGACCTCGAGTGTCGTCTGACGAACAGCCCACCCATCACGAGCACCGCTATCCCGACGAGAGCGACCACGACACGGGGATCGCCGACGAACACATATCCCGCCACCCCGACCGAAGCGACGACGGCCACCCCCGCGAGGGCGTGTCTCGAGCGGCCACTCGCCCGAACGCCCCCGACAACTCGCTGCGGAACGGAAACAACCCACGCGACGACCGCCCACCCCCACCCGATGACCGCCTCGAGGACCGAGACGACGGCCAGAAGACGGGTCAGGATCCACTCGAGGGCGTTTTCTGCCGCCCCGCCTGGGCTCCGACCGGCCCCGGGACGACGATCCGAACGCACGAGTGCCACCGCGAGGATGCCCCCGAGCGCGAGTGCGAGCGAAAGTGCCCCGACAGTCGGGCCAGCGAACGCCTCGAGGATAGCGACGACGGCAAACACCGTTCCCAGCCCGACGACCCAGGCCGACCCACGCCTCCCGTGGGTTCGATGCACAACGGCGGCGACTCCCACGAAAATCGCGGTGAGAGCCAGTGCCGGCAGGCCATAGACGTCGACGAGCGTTATCGTCGTCTGCTGGTCTGTCGTCTCGACTGTCACCGCCGTCGTCGGATCGACCGGAAGCGAAAGCGAGACGACTCCCTGCTCATCGGTCGTCGCGTGCCGATCACCGTCGACGAAAACCGCCGCGTCGGGGACTGGCTCACCCGCCCGCTCGACCACGACGACCCCCTCACTTCCCGGCACCGGAACCAGCCCATCGGGCGAAAACGTCGCCTCGAGCAATCGAACGTCGATTGCCGTCGTTCCCGCAAACTCACCGCGAGCGACGCCGAGGTCGATCCGGTCACGACCGTCGTCTGGAACGGTCACCGTGGCCGTCCCGTTCTCGTCCGTCTCGGCGACTGACTCGCCATCGATGGTCACGTCGGCGGCCGCCATCGCAACCTCGTCGATGCTCGCCTCCACCTCGAGGTCCGCACCCGGATCCGGCTGTCCTCGCGTCTCGATTTCGACCTCGCCGTCGACGTCGTACTCGACGGTCGCGTTCGCCGATTCGGCCTGCACACTGGCCACCCCCGCCGTCGCCACACTCGAGTCAGGGTCTTCGAGCGTCGAGGTCGGTTCGGCGATCCGACAGTCGGTCTCGCCATCGGTCTGGACGCGAATCTCGAGTTCCTCGACGTAGGGGACCTCGCCGATAACCTGCCCGTCGTCGTCGGTCACACCAACCGACTCGCCGTCGAACCAGACTGGCGCGTCCGTCACCGGCTCACCCTCACTCCGGACGGTCACGGTCACCGTATCACCCGGCGTCGGCTCGTCGCTCAACTGGATCTCACACGCGTAATCTCCACCCCCCTCGCCGT
>LKMM01000090.1 GCA_001563885.1 Natrialbaceae archaeon B1-Br10_E2g27 | reverse complement strand
GAGTGATCTCGAGCGGTCGATACCGGTAGGGTATATAAAACCTAATTTGATCCAGCGTACGGCCCACGGTCTGTGGTCCCCTTCGATTAGATAGAGGAACCAGTATGGGACACCATCTACCTACCCGGCGTGTACTGTCGGCACGGACGATCGGTGGCGACCGTCGTGATGGGCAATCGACGATTCGCTCGTCTGCGGTCGCTACCGGTTTTGAACCGCTCGAGACTGGGGCCGACCGACTACGAGGTGACCGCCGATGAGTGACGCCGATGGGTTTGGGTTGACCCGACGGAACGTCCTCCGCACGGCGGGTGCGGCGACGGTCGCTGCAGCCCTTGGTGGGTGTCTTTCCAGTGACAGTCCGGCAACGGACCCCACGGAAAACGACGAATTCGCCTACGGCAACTGCTGGATGTGCCATCACGCCTGCGGCCAGCAGTTGACCGTCCGCGACGGGACGGCCGTCGACATCACCGGCGTCGACGAACATCCACGCGGTAGCGCCGGCCCCGGCACGCAAGGAACGCTCTGTCCGAAAGGACAAGCAGAACTCGAGAAACTGTACGACCCCGACCGAATTACCCAGCCGTATATCCGCGAAGACGGCGAGCTTCGGGAGGCAGAGTGGGACGAAGCAATCGCCTACACCGCAGAACGGCTCGAGGCGTTTGCAGACGACCACGGACCCGAGAAGTTACTCGATGCGACGAGTTGGTCGACGACGAACTTCCACGAACACTTCTGGCGTGATCTGTACGGGACGCCCGAACGGATCGGCCGTGGTCGACACGTCTGTTTCGGCGGCCCACATCTGAGCGGGAATCTGATGGGACTTGGCGCGAACATGCGCTTTGTCGACTACCAGAACTCGGAGTATATCATCGCTTGGGGGCGAAATATCTTCGAGTCCTTCGCCGGTCAATGGGAGCCAAAAGGCGTCTTAGAGGCCATCGAGAACGGCGCAACGCTGGTCGTCATCGACCCCCAGCATACGCCGACGGCCCAGAAGGCGGACCACTGGCTGCCGATCGAGCCCCGAACTGATGGCGCACTTGCACTCGCGATGGGGCATGTCATCATCGAAGAGGGACTGTACGACGAGGCGTTCGTCGAAGAACAGACCCACGGCTTCGAGGCCTACCGGGAGGCCGTTGCCGAGAAGACCCCCGAGTGGGCCGCAGAGATCACCGGCCTCGAGGCAGACCTCATCCGCGAGATTGCCATCGACTTCGCCGAGTCGGCTCCCGCGGCGGGGATTGCCCTCTGGACGGGCGTCGGCCAGTACGCCGAGTCCCAGAAGGCCGCCCAGAACGTCTTCGCGTTGAACGGGTTGGTCGGCAACATCGACCGGCCCGGTGGCTTCCGGATGTGGCAGGGGCCGCCGTTTTCTGACCCCTTCGACGTTCGGGACATCGACCTGCCGAACAACGCCGAGGGGACGCCGCCGGCGCTCAGACGCTATGAGGAGTACGAGGAGTACCCGTTCCGACACACGACGGGGATCGGCCACACGGTCGTCCCGGAGATGGTCGAAAACGGCCACCTCATGGGGCTCTACTGTCACTACGACAACCCCCTGACCGACGGCTCCACTGAGGCCTGGCTCGAGGCAATAGAGACGATGGACCTCGTGATCACTGTCGACGCCTACTGGAACGAACTCACGCGCAACGCAGATGTCGTCTTCCCGGAGGCGATCCAACTCGAGAAGGATACGTTGATCGACTACGCGCCAGCGTGGAGTGCCTACCACGACCGGCGCTGGGTCAGTGCCTCGAAGGCGGTTCACGAGCCACTCGGCAACGCCAGACCCGGGTTCGAAATCCTCACCGATCTCGCCGAAGCGATGGGCTGGGGCGAGTACGTCCCCTGGGAGAGCGAAGCCGAGTACAACGAGGACATGCTCGCGAACATCGACTACTCCTTCGAGGAGATTGCTGAGGAGAACTTCGTCCTCTTAGAGGAGTTTGGCTACGAACAGTGGGAGGAAAACGGCTTCCCGACGGCGACTGGGCAGTTCCAGTTCGACCTCGACGAAGAAGATGGCTACGCACAGACAGCCGAAGAACTCGAGATTGACACGGCTCCCGAGTGGATTCCACCGGGCACGTGGGGCGATGAACCCGACGAGGAGTACCCGCTGCAGTTTTATGACACTCGCAGCGTGTTCTTTTCGTTCGGTGCAGACCAGCCACTCGAGCAGCTACAGGAACAGTACGCACGCAAACACGGTCTCGAGGGCGAGGAGTATAGGGGCAACTACCTGGTGATGAACCCTCGAGATGCCGACGAACGAGGCATCGAAACCGGTGATATGCTCACCGTCGAGACGCAGGCTGGCGAGGCCGACGAGCCGGTCATGGCCTACGTCAGCGAGCGGACCCGTCCGGGCTTTGTCACGGCGGAGTTTGGCTTCGGGACCGGCAACAGCCAGGAAGAGGGAATGAACACCATGTCAGTTCACGATACACAACACGATCCGGTTTCGTCCCAGGTTGATAGGCATTTGGCTGCAGAGGTGCGGACGGCAGGAGGTGAGTGATCATGGGCGAACAGTGGATGTTCTACTTCGACCCGAACCGGTGTATTGGCTGTCACGCCTGCTCGGTGGCGTGTAAACAGCGCCACGATCGGGACGCCGACGCCGATGAGTGGCGATCGGTGTTTCACGTCTCGACCGGCGAGTATCCCGAGTTCGAGGAGGTGCCGGTCTCGATGTCGTGTATGCACTGTCACGACGCGCCGTGTGAGTCGGTCTGTCCGCCGGATGCGATCATCAAACGCGACGAAGACGGCATCGTGACGGTCGACCGCGACCGCTGTATCGGCTGTCACTACTGTGCGTGGGCCTGCCCGTTCGGCGCGCCGACGTACGACGACGAGGGGCTGATGTCGAAGTGTAACCTCTGTCTGGGCGAAGGAGCAGGCGGCGGTCACGGCCAGCCCGAACGAAAGACGCCCGAAGAGGGTGGCGTCCAACCGGCGTGTGTCAGCGACTGTGTTGGCGACGCGATCAAAGCCGGCCCACAGAGTGAGGTCATGGCCGAAGCCTCAGATCGGGCGGCAGAACGCTTCGAGGACGGGGCCTACGACCAACGAGTCATCGTCGAACCGGTCGACGACGACGCCGCCGTCGCAGAGGCCATCCGCGAGGGCGAATCGACCGCTGGCGCGGTCACCTACGAGGGGTGATCCCGATGGATCCACTCACCGCACCGCTCGAGTTCGCCATCGCCCTCGAGTCCGGACTCGTCGGCCAGTCTGCCGTCGATCACTACTGGCTGTCGGCTGACTACTGGGATCTCTCGATTCCGCTTTACCTGTTTCTGGCGGTCGTCGCCGGGGGCGGCGTCCTGACGGGCGCGACGGCACCGGTACTCGCCCGACTGCTTGGCTCCGCCGATGGGCGTCTCGAGGG
Source organism: Natrialbaceae archaeon B1-Br10_E2g27 (assembly GCA_001563885.1). GTDB lineage: Archaea > Halobacteriota > Halobacteria > Halobacteriales > Natrialbaceae > Natrarchaeobaculum. The sequence goes on along the minus strand of LKMM01000090.1, from coordinate 5,361 downwards.
CGAACTCGCCCGCTGGGGCTTTCTCGTCGGCGTCGTCTCGGCGGCGGGTGCAGGGCTTGCCGTTCTCTCGCATCTGGCAGTCATCTTGCGGGCCGTACTGTTTCCGATCTACCTGACGAACTTCGAGTCCTGGATCACGATCGGGACGTGGATCCTGGTTGGGCTGTCGGTCATCGCGACCGTCTGTCTGGTCTTTCGGCTCTTCGGGGCCAAGGCCGCAGCGGCCGAGGGCGCAAGCCTGTTCCCGCGAGCGATCGTCGGGAAACTCGGGCTGCTCGAACTTGCCGACCGACTCGTCGACCGGTTCCGACCGCCAGCCGTCGTTATGGGTGGACTGTACGCTGCCGGGAGCCTGCTCGCGATAGCGACAATCTACACCGGATTCGAACTCTCGATCGTCGAGACCGTCCCACTGTGGAACATGCCGGTCGCGGTGCCGCTTGCGTTCCTGTTTAGCGGCCTCGCCGCCGGGATCGGGCTGACAGTCGGGCTCACGCTCGTGTTTGAGCGACGCCTCGAGCCAATCATCGGCGCGTACGCTGCGATGGTCGGTCTCCTCTCGGGGCTTGGACTGGCGGCCGTCTGGTATGGCTGGTCTGTGCTCACAGCGAGTGACGCACCGGCTGCTGCGGCCTCGCAGGTGGCACTGACCAACGGCACGCTGGCGGCTGGCTCCTGGCTCGTCGTCTTCGGGCTGGCCGTTGCCTCGGTCGTTGGCCTCCTCGTGGGAGCGCTTGCACTCACCGGGCGGTCGGGAGACGGTACCGACCGACTTGCCGGTCCCGCGCTCATCGGCTCGTTCGGGCTGTTGCTCCTCGGCAGTCTCGCACTCAGGATTATCCTGTTGCTCGCAGCCGAACAGAATCCGGTGGTGGTCGTCGGATGAACCGAACCGTCGAGCCACCAGCCGAAGACGCCACCAGACAGGCGTTTGCTGATTGCTACGCGCTGTGTGCAAGCTGTTTCGAACAGCCAACCGAGGCCTTCGAAGACGCCCTCGAGACGGGCGAACTAGACGCCGAAGTTGCAGCCCGTCTCGAGCAACTCGACCTCGAGATAGCATCCTCGCCACCGCTCGAGATGTCACTTCGACAGGCGTATCTCCGGACGTTCGAGGGGTTCGATGGGCCCGCCGCAGCGCCGATCGAATCGGTGTATGAACCCTGGTGGGACGGCACCGAGCGAGGACTGCTCGCGGGTCCGCCAGCGGCCGACGCCGAACGGCGTTTCGAGGCAATCGATGCCGACATTCCCGCCTCGTATCCACCGGACCATCTCGCCGTCTTGCTCGAGTACGCCTCGCTCACGCTCGAGGCTGGCCGGGTCGACGAGTACGCTGACTTCCACGACCAGCATTTTGACTGGCTCTCCGCCTTCGGAACGCGACTCGAGGAGACTGGTGACGTGGCGTTTTACGCCTGGGTCCTCGAGGTGACCGAAACCGTCGTCGACGCCGCCGGTGAGCAGTTGCTCGAAGCGGGAGGTGGGGACCGATGAGCGAGGCCGAACACGTCCCGTTCCAGATGACCGTTTCGTGGCAAAACCCCGAGACCGGCCAGGACATACTACGCAGTCTCGCCAGCGTACCCGACAAGGAAGTATCAGTCTCGTTTGCGTGTCGTTCCCGGGACGGGACCGTCCCGTGTTGGATTCCAGTCGAGGGAGTAACCGACAAACAGCTCGAGGCGACGACACTCGCCGTCGAGAACGGGTACTACGAACAGCCTCGAGAGGCTGATCTGACGGACATCGCGGCGACGATCGGGATTACTCCCTCGGCGGTTTCCCAGCGACTAAACGCAGTCGAACGAAAACTGATGATCGCACTTGCAACTGCCTGTGAGTGAGTTGCTATCTCGACGAGCCTGGCGGAACGAGCATCACGTTCCCGGTCGCGTTCGCGACAAGTTCTTCTGAGACGCTGCCGAGTAGGAGTCGCCGGAGCCGACTGTGGCCGCGTGAACCGAGCAGGATCGTCGTTGGATTTACTGACGCTTCCGCCTCGAGGATTTCCTCAGCCGGGTCGCCACGGCGAACGTCCGTGCTGGTCTCGATTCCCCACTCCTCTAAGCGACCGGCCAGTTCCTCGAGTCGGGGTTCTGGGTCGCCCTCCGGCGTCGGATCCTTCGGCGTCCGGACGTGGACGAGCGTCGCCTCTTTGGTCGCATGACGGAGGTACGAAAACGCCTCGAACGCAGCCGCTGCGTTCTCCGAGAAATCCGTGGCATACAGCATCCGCTGGAAAAGGTGTTGGCGGATGATTTCCGGGTCGTCGGCTTCCCGTTCGATCCGGTTGACCAACAGTGGGGTCTCGGTCGAGCGCGCGAGATTTCGCGCCGTCGAGCCGATGACACGGTTTGCAAGTGGACTCGTCCCGCGTGAGCCGATCACAGTCAGGCTGGCACCAATCGTCTCGGCGATTCCTCTGATCCGGCGGTGTGGGGTCCCGCGAACGACGTGGACCTCGACGTCGAACCCTGCGTCCTCGAGCACGCTCTGGTAGCGTTCGATCCCCCGTCGCCGTCGCTTTTCGAAGTCGATTCCGGGCATCCCGGCGTGGACGTTCGATGGGACGACCGTCACCAGATGGAACTCCTCGATACCGATCCGACCGAGACACCGAAGGCAGGTCTCGTTCTGAATCGTCGCCTCGTTTGCCGCCGAGAGGTCGGTGGCCAGGACCGCTTTCATACTACCCCTAGGAGCCGACGATATAATATTGTTTTGAACATCCAATATTGAGGGGGCACGAACCGCGCCGTCTTCGGCCGCGTTCAGTTGGTGGCGGCCAAAATTCGGCGATCAAATATCGAACGGATCGTCTCGAGATAGCCCGTGGACAGTATTTCGCGCGCCAACGTCATGCCGGCGTTGCTTTCGCATCTCGGTATTCCCATAACGTATGGAGATATTTTCGTTGGTTAGCGGTGGGATATCCTGTAGTAATATTGTGTCTATCTTCCAAAAGCGTTATACAGGCGGTTCGGCTAGAGAGTAGTGAGTAGTCATCCATGAACTGCACACAATTGGGTCGACACGGAGGGAAGATCACATGATCGACGGCATTGCACTGTCGGGACCGACACAGGCGACGCTCGTGGTTGGCGTGATCCTGGTCCAGGCGATCGCCCTGTACGTCAGCTACGGCGTCCTCGAGCGAGTGACCCGACCGCTAATCGAGACGATCACGAGCGCATAATCGATGGAATTTCTTGGACTCGGACTCCCACTGCTGGCACTGTTCGTGAGCTTCGGGTTCATGGTCGGGGTGCTGTTTGGCTTTTTCGGCATGGGTGGATCATTTCTCGTCACTCCGACACTGTTGATTCTTGGCTACCCCGCTTCGGTAGCGATCGGGAGCGGACTGGCGTTTTACTTTGGCACCTCGGTCATCGCTGTACTGAAACACTACGACATCGGACAGGTCGACTACAAACTCGGTGCCATCCTCTTTGTCGTCCTCTCGATCGGGATCGAACTCGGGAGTATCCTCGTTTTTGGCCTCGAGGAACTGGGTATCGCCGAGTTCGTCACTGGCGTCGCGTACGTCCTGTTGCTCGCCGGAATCGGTATTCTGTTTCTCCGGCGGGCGTACGCCCTCGAAGACGATGACGACGAAGACGCCATCGGGGACGAGGAAATCCCGGCAATCGGCCAGCGAATTCAGTCATACACCGTTCCGCCGATGATCTCACTCGTCTCCGGTGGCCGTGCCTCACTGTGGACGATCACGGGCGCTGGCGGGAGCGTCGGACTCGTCTCGGGGCTGATCGGCGTCGGCGGCGGCTTCCTCCGAATGCCGACGATCTACTACCTGATCGGGACGCCACTGACCGTCGCCGTTGGGACGAGCCTCTTTGCCGGCCTGTTTGCAGGCGCGTTTGGCACGTTCACCTACGGCATGTCCGGCAGCGTCGACCTCGTCGTGGTCTCGCTGTTACTGCTCGGGAGCGCCCTCGGGGCACGCATCGGCTCTGCGGCAACGGCGACGGTCAAAGAAGACGACGTTATCGTCTACTTTGGTATCATGATGGTGCTTGCAAGCGCCGGCATCGCCGTCAGCGAACTCGGAAGCTGGCTCGATGCAGGCGTTTTGAACGTCGTAAGCGTCGTCTTACTCGTCGGATCGTCGTTTTTCGTCGGCTCGGTGATCCTGTATAAACTCCTGCAAACGTCCGTCACGGACCAATCGAGCGCCCGAAAGCCAGCCCGTACCGACCACTGAATTGTTCATTTGAACAATAATCTAAAGCATCTGCTCACCACCGGTGCGCTCGTCCCATCTGGGAGACGATGATCATCGGTACACAGGTACAATCATAAATATCACCGGAATGGCGAAGTTTCCGTGTTGGTTCAAAATGAACGGAAACAAACAACACAATCGTCCACTTCTATCGTGTAGGGAATGCTATTTTATTACCCCTTCCCTACGAATAACCATGCTCGATCTTCGATTCTCGGAGACGGAACTGGAACGCAGGCGCGACCACATCACCGACTTCATACACGAGCAGGCTACCGGTGCGGGCGTCGACGGAGCCGTCCTCGGGCTCTCCGGTGGCATCGACAGCACGCTCGTGGCACATCTCACCGTCGAGGCGCTCGGCACCGAAGCCGTCTACGGACTCGTCTTACCGGCGACCGTCTCGAGTGACCACAACATGAGCGACGCCGAACGCGTCGCCGCCGATCTCGAGATCAGCTACGACGTTATCGAAATCGAGCCGATCGTCGACTCGCTGCTTTCAGCGTATCCCGAGGCCGAAGGTGACCACGTCGCCGTCGGAAACGCCCGCGCCCGTGTCCGCGCCGTGTTGAACTACCTCGTCGCCAACCACGAAAACCGGCTGGTCGTCGGCACTGGCAACCGAAGCGAAGCCGCAGTCGGCTACTTTACGAAATACGGCGACGGCGCGGTCGATTGCCACCCGATCGGCAACCTCTATAAATGCCAGGTTCGCCAACTCGCCCGCCACGTCGGCGTCCCCGAGGAGTTAGCCGAAAAGACCGCCACCGCAGAGCTGTGGGCCGACCAGACCGACGAAGACGAACTCGGTATCAGCTACGAAACGCTCGATTCCATCCTCGCAACCCACATCGACGGCCCGCTCTCGACCGACGCCACCTGTCGACATCTCGGAGTCGACGCCGAGACCGTCGAGATGGTTCGGGGGATGTACGAAGCCAGCGAGCACAAACGACACGCACCACGGGCACCGGCCCCCCTCGAGTAATACTGCCGGCTTCCTATGTGACGATTCTCGCCGCTCCGGCGTAGCGATCACACAGTTGTCCGATAGTGTCAGTCAAGAGCTGTATCGATGTCGTCGGCGTGAGCCGCTACGAGATCCGCAAACG
>LKMM01000089.1 GCA_001563885.1 Natrialbaceae archaeon B1-Br10_E2g27 | reverse complement strand
TCATCCGCTGTAGCCAACCCGTCGTCGTCCGCTGTAGCCAACCCGTCGTCATCCGCTGGAGCCTCCGTTTGCTCGGCCTCGGGCATATCCTCATCGTCTGCCGATTTCTCGCCTTCGGAGACCGAGTCGACGACGACTTCGTCTCGAACCTCTGTCGAGTCGTCTGATGAATCCAGTTCGTCGCCGATGAGTTCGTCCATGCCGATTTCCTCTTCGCCGAACTCGTCGAACTCGAGTTGCTCGAGTTCCTCGGTGAGTTCCTCGAAGCCGACCGGTTCGACCTCTTCTTTGAGTTCGGCAAAGACTGCTTCGGCGTCGTCGACGTGCTCTTCATCCGGTTCATCGACGTCTTCGCTGTCGGCTTCGACCTCGGGTTCGACGTCGGCCGAGTCGAACAAGTCGTCGAAGGAACCGGCGTCTCCCATCTCATCGAAGACGTCGAGATCGTCGTCGTCTTCGACTTCTTTGACCTTCTCGTCTAAGTCGTCGAACTCGTCGAACTGATCGAGAAGTTCGTCGACCTCGAGTTCGCTCGCCTCCTCGGTACTGATCTCAGCTTCAGCGTCCGCTGAATCGTGACTGGCTGCCCCGAGACGATCGGTGACGTCGACGATTTCGAAGTCGGCGATGACGTCGATGGGATCGAGCGCTGCGGCGATTGCTTCTTCGGTGACGGCGCTTGTGAATATCGCGTCGAACCGTCCGCCGTAGGTTCCATCTTCGATGACTGCCCGTCCTGGATCGGTGCCGAGGACGTCGAAGGCATCGATCAACGCATCGAGGACGCGCCTGCCGTTCGTGATGCCATCAGGGTCGTCCTCGAGAACCGCGACCCGAACCAGATACACGTCGTGTGTGTCGATTGCAGGCGGATCAATCGAGGACAGCACCGCATCGAGTTCTGCACTCGAGGGTGTTTCGACCGAGTCAGCACCCGATCGGGTTTCGGACTCGAGAAACGCCGCTACGTTCCGGATCGAGGGCTCTGGATCGGTTTCGATCCGGCCGGATGCCTCGACTTCTTCGACCATCGACTCGAGTTCGTCGACAGTGTCGAAGACGGTGTCCATGAGCTCCGGCGTCACGTCGATTCGGCCGGCCCGTGCAGCGTCGAGAAGATCCTCGATCGCGTGTGCGACATCGCTGACTTCCTCGAGGCCTGCCGCTGCACTGTTGCCTTTGAGGGTGTGTGCGATGCGAAACACCTCTCGCATCGTTTCCTCGTCGTCAGGATCCTGCTCGAGTGCGACGAGTTTGTTATTGAGTTGTGTAATTCGTTCGTCGTTTTCCCGTACGAAATCGGTCCAGTGTTCACTCATCGATCTCACCCATGATTGCGGCTGTGATCCGCGCTGGGAGTTCGTTCGCTGGTACGATATCGTCGATACAGCCGGTCTGTATCGCTTTTGCGGGGATGCCAAAGATATGACTCGTCGCTTCGTCCTGAGCGATTGTAACACCGCCTGCGGCATCGATCGCTTCGATACCCGACGCGCCATCCCGCCCCATCCCCGTCAGTACGACGCCACAGAGTGGTCCCTCGAGTCGGTCGGCGACCTGCTCCATCGTCACATCGATCGAGGGTCGAACACCATTTCTATGTGGCCCGTCCTCGAGTGCGACACGAACCGTTCCTGTCGCATCGAGATCGATTCCGAGGTGTGTATCACCCGGCGCGACCACAGCAGTTTTCGGTCTGATCGGCTGGCCATCACGCGCCTCGCTGACCGCATATTCGCCGACGCCGTCGAGTCGATCGGCGAACTTACCGGTGAACGATCGTGGCATATGCTGGACGATGAGTACGCGTGCGGCGAGGTCGATTGAAAGCCCCTCGAGCACACCCTCGAGAACTGCCGGGCCGCCGGTAGAGGCACCGATGACGATCGTCGGTGGCTCGGTAGGGGTTCTCGTCGGGCCGGTCAGTGCCGGCGGCCGTTGCTCGACTTGTCGGTCAGTTACGTCTCGAGTTCTTGCCGGTTGTCGCTTTGAAGCCGGCTCGAGGGACCGAAACTGTGCCGAGGGGCCGTCGGTGGCTGGCACAGCGGTCGCCGTCCCTGCTGATTGGATCGCTCGAGTGGATGCTGCCGTCTGTGCAACCGCCAACGTCGTCTTATCGACGGTCGAAAGTCGCTCGATAGTGGTTTCGATCCGTGCTAAGAAGTCGGCTCCACCGTCGTCTAACTCGGCGGGTGCCTGAAGATATTCGACCGCATCGGTTCTGAAAACCTCACCCCAGCCATCGAGTTCGGATTCCGGACACGGTCCGACGACGAGCGACGGTGTCGGCGAGACTGAAAGCGCTCGTTCGACCTGCTCGAGGCCATCGAGTGTAGCCAGTCCGATCAGTAGCACATCGGGTTCGACCTCCGAAACCGTCTCGATGAGTGTCGACGGAGACGCCATCGGGACGACATCGTACTCACGGCTGGCGAGCCCGTTGGCGACGACTGATCGGAGCCGCGGCGAGTCGTCGACAACGAGTACTCGCCTCATACCGCTGCGACGTCCGTCAGCGCTTTTCTGACGCTTGGCTCTTCGAACGGTTTCGTGACGTACCCGTCGGCACCGGCTTTGACCGCGAGTTTCATTTTCTCACGCTGCCCGACGCTTGTACACATGATAATGTGGGCCTCCGGGTCGATCTTTTTGATCGCCGCGGTCGCCTTGATACCGTTACATTTTGGCATCACGATATCCATCATCACGATGTCGGGGTCACGCTCTTTGTACAACTTGACTGCCTCAGCCCCATTAGTCGCCTCTCCAACGATGCGGTGGTCCTGCTCTAATATTTGGCGCAGTAAGTTCCGCATAAAATGAGAGTCGTCTACGATGAGAACCCCTGTCGACATTCACTAGTACACCGGGCAATAGTACCGACAGGTCAATTATAAATGCTGTCTCTCGGTTATCAACCGTGATAATCCACAACCAATGCTGTGATTCTGGCTGGAACTACAGGGAATACAGCAAAAGTGTCCACGCCTTCAGCCGTAGGCGGATGTCAGTCGATGGGAACGCCGTTTGAGCCATTGGATCTATCAGTTGTGGCAACTGAACTCGAGGCTCGTCTGTCGGTCTCAGCTCCGTCGTTGTCTTCGGGTTCAACATCTTCTTTCTCAGCGGTCGTTTTTGGCACTTCGATTCGTAACGTACCAGCTTCCGAAAGCCGGGCTGTCCCCGAGTCCGGGTCGACCGCCGCATCGTCGGGAAGTTTGACGTCACCTTCGAGTGTCATTCCACGACCCGGAAACCGCATTTCAAACTGCTCGCGGTACTGTCGAAACCGTTGGACCTGGATTCGGATGCTCCCACTTAAGTATCTGACTTTGACGTCTTCGGATTCGGCCCCCGGGGCATCGAAGACGACGAGATATGAACGGTCGCTTTCAAGTACGTCGACGGGAAGCGAGCGGGTGTTCTGGAGGTGACCGCTTGCCCGACCGATCTGCCGATACAGCATATGACCAACTGAGGTTTTGAAATCTTTGAGGCTCATACCCCGTCACCTCCAGCGAGGTAAGCGACACTCGCCGGAATCGACGGGAGGGCGAGACGAGAGACCAAAGCCATTTGCCGAGGCCTATGGGGGCCACGGCTTTATCCATTGTGCTCGATTACAGTTCGACTCGCTCGAGGGAGTCAGTGTCGCCACAGACGGGACAGGAGAGCCTCGAGATGTCGAACTCCTCGGGAACGTCGTAGGTGTAGTGGTTTTCGAACAGATCCAGAAAACAGTCCTCGGCCGTACAGACGATCTCTTCGGTCGGTGGCATAGCCGACTCTACTGCCAGGATGGGCTTGAAATCGGCGATTGCGGCGGTTCCCGCTGGCTCGCCGGATCGTGTAGTCACCGTTTTAGGGTTCGGGGCGTTATCGGCCGGTATGACCGACCCCGAGCGCCTGTCGGTGACGATCGTCGACGGCTACGTCGACGAACCCGCCCACTTCGGGGTGCCGCCATACATCTCGACGTACCCCCGGTATACTGCAGGTGCGCTCGTCGACGCGGGCGTTCCGCGAGCGAATATCACCTACCACACGATCGACCGGCTTCGCGACCAGCCCGACTGCTGGCGCGACGTCGACGAGGCCGACCTGCTTGTCTACCTTGGCGGGATGACCGTTCCGGGCAAATACGTCGGTGGGACACCCGCCGAACCCGACGAAGTGCGCAAACTCGCCTGGACCGCAAACGGAACGAGCCTGATGGGTGGCCCCGTCAAGTTCGGCGTCGGCGACGCCAACGAAGGCGCGACCGAAACCGAACGCCAGGATTTAGATTTCGACTTCGTCGCGAAAGGCGACGTCGAAGCCGCCGTCTACGACCTCGTCGAAAGCGGCCTCGAGGGCTTCAACAATCGGATGCGCGACATCGACGAAGTCTCCCGGTGGGCCAGGGAGGGTGCGTTCGTCGTCTCCCAGCACCCAAACCATCCCGACTATCTCATCTGCGAACTCGAGACCTCCCGTGGCTGTGCCTACCGATGTTCGTTCTGTACGGAACCGCTCTATGGCAACCCAACCTTCCGCCCACCCGAAACTGTCGTCGGCGAGGTGGATGCGCTTTCCGATCGTGGCGTCAAACACTTCCGGATCGGCCGGCAGGCAGACATCTTGGCCTACGGTGGCGACGGCGAAGCCCCCAACCCCGACGCGCTTCGGAAACTGTACGGCGGGATTCGGGACGTTGCCCCCGACCTCGAGACACTCCATCTGGACAATATGAACCCCATCACCATCGTCAACTGGCCCGAACAGAGCCGGGAGGGGATCCGGATCATCGCCGAGCACAACACACCCGGCGATACGGCCGCGTTCGGCCTCGAGTCAGCGGACCCGGTCGTCCAGGAGGCGAACAACCTGAACGTCACCGCAGAGGAGTGTTTCGAAGCCGTCCGAATCGTCAACGAGGAAGGCGGGTGGCGACCCGGCGAGGAACCCGGAACCGGCCCATCGGTCGGTCCCGACGCCCCACGACGGCTCCCGAAACTTCTGCCCGGAATCAACTTACTTCACGGCCTCATGGACGAACGCGAGAAAACCTACGAGCACAACCTCGAGTTCCTGCGGCGGGTCTACGATGACGGCTATATGCTCCGGCGGGTCAACATCCGGCAGGTGATGGCTTTCGCCGGCACCGAGATGTCCGACACTGGGGCCGACATTGCCCACGAACATAAGAAACTCTTCAAGCGGTACAAACGCCAGGTCCGCGAAGAAATCGACAACCCAATGCTCGAGCGGGTGGCCCCGCCGGGCACCGTCTTACCCGACGTCCACCTCGAGTACCACCAGGACGGCCGAACCTTCGGTCGCCAGCTTGGAACCTACCCGCTTTTGGTCGGCATCCCCGGCGAACGCGACCTCGGCCGAACGATCGACATCGCGGTCGTCGATCACGGCTATCGTTCCGTGACGGGCGTTCCCTACCCACTCGATATCAACGACGCTTCGATGGACGAACTCACCGCAATCCCCGGGATCGGCGACCGAACTGCGGGCGATATCGTCATCAACCGACCATACAGTTCCGTCGAGGACGCCGCCGTCGCCGAAGTCGATATCTCGAGGTTTGCAACGGCACGACAGCCTGGAACGGCCGACTGATCTCGATTCTGCCCGGCCAGGCCGACTCATCTCGGTTGTCGAGACCGTTCGTGTAGCAAACCTGTCGGTAGTTCTATTACGAATGAGCCTCAGTGGTGAGGTGAGGGTCTACCTGTGGAAATATCTGAAAAACTCCTGTGTCTGTTCAGTACAGAGGTCAAAACGGAGGAGGACCGATACGTTATCGAGGTACCGCGTCAGGAAATCGAAACCGGTGATATCGACCCCGGTGAGGTCTACCGCGTCGCACTCATTTCTCGATCGGAAGCCGAGACGGCAACCGAATCCCAGAGTCACCCACAGAGTGCGCCATCGGAACCACAGCCGCCGGTCGACGTCGGCGAAACGCGCTATGTCGAAATCGAAGACATCGGCAAGCAGGGTGATGGCATCGCTCGTGTCGAACGCGGCTACGTCATCATCGTCCCCGGCGCTGATGTCGGTGAACGCGTCAAAATCGAGGTTAGCGAGGTCAAATCGAACTTCGCTGTCGGCGAAATTATCGAAGAGACCTTCTAGAAACGACCGTTTTCTCTCGGGTTCGCCCGCGGCGCGAACTGCTCGACAAACTAGCTCGAGCAAAAGCCGAGTATGCGGCGCACACTCGAGACAACTACCACCACTTCCTCCCGAGCCCGCGTTTCTCTCCAGACGTTTGTCTACCCATCTTCGAGTGACGTCCCATCGATCCGCTTTTGGCCTTCAGAATCGTGGACGACGATCTCGCCGGTGTCGGGAGTGGCCGGTGTGTAGGCGTCTCGAACCCCGATAGCTTCCTCGAGTTCGCGAATCGCTCGTTTTTTCAACGTGCGTGCGAGGGACTCGGCTTCCTCTCGGCTGATCTCTCGACCGAGGCCCTCACATTCGTGGGCGCGGACGAGTCCTGCTTCATCGACGGCCTCGCCCATCGGCTGGCTCGTCCCGGCAAGGTCGACGCTGAACGGATAGGTTTGACAGATCAGCGGACGGTCTGAGTGGGCGGTACACGCGCCGATGGCGTGGTCGTCTTCGGTATAGAAGACACAGTCACCACAGCCGTCGGTCTGGAGGGCCCACTCGAAGGTCTCGCCTTCGAGGCCTTCTGGACCGTCGACGAGGCCATACGGCATCGGTCGGGCGACATCGCGCCACTCTCGAGGGGACGTTTCCGGGATGTTGTCGTCGGGTTCGTCACCTTGGAGCGTTCGCACCTCATCAGGGAAGATCGTCGCCGTATGTTCGTCCTCGCCGTGGCCGGTACAGCAGGCCCCACAGCGGGTACACTCGAAGCCGATCGATTCGATCGAATCGGCCAGTTCGTCGATCAAAAGCGTCCGTGCCTGCTCAAGTTCGGCCTCGAGTGAGTTCACACGCTGTGGGTAGGCGTGGACGCAAAAAAGTCAGTCGGTGGCCCCGAGGTCGGTGTCAGGTTTTGTTCGACGGTGGAACGGTCCGGTCGGTTGGATCGTCCGCGTCGAGAACGCCAAAGCGGACACGGACGAGTCCACCCAACCCGAGCGTGGCTGTGATGGCGGCGACGGAAACGGTTGCTGGCACCGAGAGCCCAGCGATCCCCCAGAGCGTACACCCGACCAATACACCGTAAAAGAGTCCGTCCCGGTTGAGTTTCGTCGCGACCGACTGGCCAACTACAACGAGGCCAACGACGACGGCTGTCGGGAGGACAACCGCTCCAATGAGCAAAAACACGACGCCGAAAATGAACGCCAGCGTCTCGAGAATAAGATAGCCAAACATAACGAGTCCAAGTATTGTGAGTACGGCTGGGACCCCAACAGCACTCGAAATGATAGGACTCCGCCGTGCTCTCGTCGCCGGGCGACTGCTATATCCGGGTGCCAGTCCGAACACCACTCCTGTAAGCACGAGCGCAACCACAACGTGTCCGAGTGCACGCCAGGTTGGTTCGAGAGAGACATACAGCAACACCAACTCGTGTTCGAGGAGGGCTCCTAGTGCCTCGAGGTCCCGGCCTTGCCACGATACCATATTGCAAGATGGATAATGAATAAAATAGCTGTTTTGATCTCGAGGAAGAGACGATCGGAATGATGGCTGTCGTCTCGTTTCGCCCCGTGTGAACGAGACGCGATCGGGCGGCTGCTTCGACGGGTTTAAGTCCGGCATGACACTTCCTTCAAAGGAGACAGGCGTCGCCTGTTTCACTGACCCGTAGGAGCATTCCTGCGTACTACGGAGGTGAACGATGGCAGAGGATATCGAAACCGCAGTGGCTCGCGCACTCGAGGAGTCGCCGGATCGGAACTTTACCGAGACGGTCGACCTCGCGATCAATTTGCGCGACCTTGATTTGAACGAACCGTCGAACCGTGTTGATGAGTCAATCGTCTTACCGTCCGGAACCGGCCAGGAGACGATCATTGTCGTTATTGCCGAAGGGGAGACCGCCGTCCGCGCCGAAGAGGTCGCAGACGACGTCTTCTCCGGTGACGACGTAGCCGATCTGGACGATGACGAAGCCAAAGATCTGGCAGACGAGACGGACTTCTTCATTGCCGAAGAGGCGATGATGCAAGATATCGCCCGCTACCTGGGGACCATCCTCGGTCCGCGGGGGAAGATGCCGGATCCGCTCAGTCCCGACGAAGACGTCGTCGAGACCGTAAACCGGCTCAAAAATACCGTGCAGCTTCGCTCTGGGGACCGACGAACGTTCCACACGCTCGTCGGTGCTGAAGATATGGATGCCGAAGATATCGCGAGCAACATCGACGTCATCCTGCGACGTCTGCACGCTGACCTCGAGAAAGGTCCACAGAACATCGATGGCGTCTACGTCAAGACGACGATGGGACCGTCCGTAGAGGTGGTCTAGCGTGAGCGCAGAACGTAAAACCGAGAACCTTCCCGAGTGGAAGATCGCAGAGGTCGACGAACTCGCAACGCTCATCGACGGCTACGAGAGCGTCGGCATCGTCGGCATCACCGGCATTCCGAGCAAACAGCTCCAGGACATGCGCCGTGGCCTGCACGGCACCGCCGAGTTGCGCGTCAGCCGTAACACCTTGCAGGTCCGTGCACTCGAGGAAGTCGGACTCGAGGAGCTTTTAGGGCACGTCGACGGCCAGGTCGGCATCATCGGAACGAACGATAACCCCTTTACGCTCTATAAGGAACTCGAGGCGTCGAAGACGCCCGCACCGATCAACGAAGG
>LKMM01000088.1 GCA_001563885.1 Natrialbaceae archaeon B1-Br10_E2g27 | reverse complement strand
TCGTGGTCGTGGTCGTGGTCGTGGTCGTGATCGTGGTCGTGGTCATCCCCGTCGCCTTCCTCACCCGAGAGCAGTTGCTGCCAGCCTGCGAGTTCGCCGATCCGGTCGGGATCGAACCGCTCGAGACCGAGCAGTCGATCGGGGTCGACGGCGCTGAACTCGGTTCGGATCATCGTCGCATCGGGCTGGAGCCCACCGACGAGCGCCTCGGCACGCTCGAGTTCCGCAGCCGAACAGAGATCGGTCTTGTTTACGAGCACGACGTTCGAAATCTCGATCTGTTCGATCAACAGATCAGAGAGTGGGCGGGTCTCCTCGTCGTCTGAACCGCGGCGTTTGGGTGGCTGCGTGCCGTCGAACGAATCGAGAAATTGCCGGGTGTCAAGCACTGTTACGAGCGCGTCGATTTCGTATCGGGCAGCCACGCGCGAGGCAGTGGTAAAAAGGCGTGCAACGGGTGCGGGCTCTGAGATGCCGGAGGATTCGACGATCAGGTGGTCGAACTCCCGATTGCGGGCTAGGCGAACGACCGACGTCTCGAGGTCGTCCTGGAGTTCACAGCAGATACAGCCGTTTGAAAGTTCTGCGACGCCACCAGCATCCAGATCCGACCCCTCGGCGACGAGGTCGGCGTCGACGTTCACCGAACCCATATCGTTGACCAGGACGGCGAGATTGCGGTCGCCGGTCGTCTGGAGGAGGTGGTTGAGTAGCGTCGTCTTTCCTGCACCGAGGCTACCCGATAAGATGGTAACTGGAATGGTCGTGGGCATATTTACTTCGTCTACACTGATGACCAATAGAAGTGCCGAACGATTTGTCTGGGACAGAGAGCACTGGTTCGTCACTCCAGTCCTGTGTGGAGAAAGTCGGTACTAGTGCTTTGGCAAGCCTGAACTGATGAGTCGAACCAGTCGGCGGGTATCGGTTCGACCCATCAGTCGACGCTTGGCGGAGTACTAGCCACTTCCATCTGCAGTCGGGGTTGCGTTACTGACGGCCGTTTTGACCCTGCAGTCGGCGTCTGGCGTGGTCGTACGTTAGGAACGCCACCCGAGAAAATAATCAGAAAGTACTTATTGGATAAAAAGAAATTTTTCTCGTATGCAGTGTCCCCGCAGAACCCTCCTTGGTGGACTCGCTACGACAGCAACCGTTGCACTCGTTGGCTCGGCTGCCGGCGAACCCGACGAGTCCCAGTCGGCACTCGAGACTGACGATCAGTGGTCGCTTTTCGAGTACGTTCCGGCAACTGTCGTCTCCAACGGGAGCATGATTGCAAGCATCGACCACGACGCCATGGCCGAAGCCGACGAACCACACGAGACACAACCGTTCGTCGATCAGTTTGGGCTCAACCCGGAGTCGGTTTCGTTCGAACTCAGCGTTTCAGCGCATGACGAGGATGGCTACGCTGAGCCGATCCGAATCCTCGGCGGTGACCTCGAGTTCGAGACGGATGGTGAGACAGAACACATCGGCGACTACGAGTACGACCGCTATGAGGTCGATGACGATCAGTATCATGGCCCTGACGATGAGAAACCATTGATCGCGGGCGTCGACGACCTCGTTTTTGTTGTAGACGACGAAGAGACACTCGAGACTACCCTCGAGACGGGCAATGGGAACGTCGATCGACTGCTCGACGACGAGACGATCACCGAGCCCCTCGAAACCCACTCTGGAGCCGATCTCTACAGGATTACCGTCCCGGATGACGAGTTCGGTCTTAGCCCAGAACTCGACGACAAGGATATCGACCTCGAGGTTATGCTGTTTACCCAGACAGTCATCGACAGAGATACAATTGAGGTCAAACACGTTGCCGGCTTCGCCGACGAGGACGAGATTACGGACGAAGTCGTCGAATCGATCGAAGCCGACTTTGCATATATGTCGACGCCGGATGAACCGGAGGTCGACATCGACGGCGAGACGGTGACCGTCACAGCCAGACGGGATCTCGCAGCCGAACGCGACGCAGCAGATCACGACAGTCCCCGCATCGGTGGCCATCGTGATGAGATCGACCCCGACGGGGACGAACTCGAACTCGAGATCACTCGCGGCGATCCCACACCGGTCGAGGATCTCACCTTGGAGGTCAACGACGAGGAGTACGACCGCGACATCTGGGCCGACGGCCAGGGAACGATCGAAGAAGGCGATACGGTCGTCCTCGGGATGGATGATGTCGAACCGAACACCTCGGTTCGACTCCAACACGACCACGAGATGGGGTCGACTGGCTCTGGAACGACTGTTCTCAACTCCTTCCAGTTCGAGTTCGAGCACGACTACGACGAGGAAGCGATCACGATCACCTACGAAGACGAGTTCCCACTCGAGGGAGACAACGTCTATCTGGGCGTCTACGAGGGGCCACTACACCAGAGACGAGGTGACGACGGCGAACGAGCCGAGCCGGAACCGACGACGACCGACCAGCCCTGGGACGGCGAGACGCTTTCTGATGGGAGTGAAACGACCCTCGACGGCGTTTCACCCGGTGACACCGTCATCGTCGGCTGGAAGGGTGCCACCAGTCAAGACGGTCTCGACCAGTACCAGATCCACCCACCGGGAGTCGTCGAGTTCGAGTACGAGTACGATACCCAGACACTCGTGGGGACACTCGAGGTCGAGCACGAACAACCCGCAGTTGAGTACGAACTGCTGATCGAGGACGAACCATCGGATACCCAGTGGAGCGACGAGTACGAGACGGTCGACGACCAAGCCACTATCGAACTCGAGGTAGAACCCGGACGGCGGATTACTGCCGTCTGGGGAGAACACGATCATTACGTAGGTGGCACGCAGACGACGCCGACCGTCGATCTCGAGTACGACGACGGCACGGTCGAACACGTCGGTGGCGACGAGTTGCCTGTCTCCGATCTCGAACTGCACGTCATGAGTGAGGACGATGACGAACGCGTCTCCCTCGAGGATGAACTCGACGGACGCTTCGAGGAAGGCGATACCGTCGACCTCGAAATCGACGATCCACGAACTGTCACGCTACGTAGCGAGGAGTACAACACCATCGGCACGGTGTTTGCCAACAGCGAGTAACGGGTTCGGATTGCGATTTCGACTCTCCAGCCGAGGAGACACGATACTTTTTTGTCTTCAGGACCGAGCACGAGCAACGATGACACTTGCCGAGCGAATCGCCACCTACCGGGCCGGGCTCTACGAGTGGCTCAGAGGGCTCTATCATGGAATGATATCACATCCTGCGTATGAAAAGATCGAAGCAGAAGCCGAAGACCTAGAAGACGAGTTCATGCTCGCGTGTTTCCCTGACGCGTTCGGCATCCCGTCACCAGTGTCATACTATACGGCTGAACTGCTGCCGTACTTAGAAGACGAGTTCGAAGCATGGGAACGACGGTTGTGGGACCGGTCGACCCTCGTCGAGCGAAAAGGAAAACAGTATCACTTCTGATGGATCGACACGTCTTTTTTGGCGGAAAGGGTGGTGTCGGCAAGACCACAGTGTCGTCGGCGTACGCCTATGCGTGTGCTGATGCCGGCCTCGAGACGCTGTTGGTGTCGACCGATCCGGCCCACTCGGTCGGTGATCTCTTCGATCAGTCGTTCGGTGACGATCCACGTCCGGTCGAGGGACTCGATCAGCTCTCGGTGATCGAAATCGACCCCGAAGACGAAGTCTCGCGTCACCTCCAGAGTGTCAAACGTCAGCTTTCCGATCAGGTGTCTGCGGCGATGGTCAACGCCGTAGACAGACAGATCGAGATGGCCCACGGGACCCCAGGTGCCTACGAGGCCGCGCTGTTCGATCGGTTCGTCCGAATTATGCGCGAGATGGATGAGGTCGACCGGATCGTCTTCGATACCTCCCCGACCGGCGGCACCCTCCGATTACTCTCACTCCCGGCATACCTCGAGGGGTGGATCGATCGCCTGCTTGCGAAACGAGAGCGGAGTATCGATCTGTTCGAGAAGGCGGCCATCGGAAACCGCGAGCCTCGTCGTGTCCTCGAGGGCGACCCCGTCATTGCCCACCTCCAGGAACGGAAAGCGTTCTTCGAAGACGCCGGCAAACGCCTGCGAGAGGACGCATCGTTCTATCTCGTTTTCAATCCGGACTCGCTGTCGATCCGCGAAACCGAACGCGCAATCGACCAACTCGAGACACAGCACCTCTCAGTTCGTGGACTCGTTGCCAACCGTCTCACGCCCGAACCCGACCCCGACGAAACGGGCCGTGGGGCACGCTATCTCCGCTCGCGTGTCGAGACCGAACGCAACCGACTCGAGACCGCGCGTGAGACATTTTCGCCGCCGGTCGTTGCAACGATCGAAACACACGTCGAAGAGATTCGGACCGACCGACTCGAGACAGTCGCCGATCGGCTCGATATCGACGTTACCTCACCGAGATACTCTTGACTCCGGTGTGTTCGTGCCTAGAACGTAACCACATTCGTCATACACGGTCGGTCTGTCCCACATGATTTATATTCCGTAACAGTATCTCCCCGAGTGGGTACATATGACAGGGGTAATCTGGATCGTGGCAACGGTACTCGTACTGTTTACCGTCGGGTACATTGGGTATGGCCGGTATCTCGCCCGGTTCGTCGAACTCGACGATTCACGCGAAACACCGGCTCACAAGTATCAGGACGGCCAAGAATACGTTCCGGCGAAAAAACCGGTGTTGCTCGGCCATCACTTCTCGAGTGTGGCCGGTGGCGCACCGATCGCCGGCCCGATCACCGCTGCGCTCATCTGGGGCTGGCTGCCGGCGGTGTTGTGGGTCGCGATCGGCAACCCGTTGATGGGTGCAGTCCACGACTTTATGTCGCTTTCCTCGAGCGTCCGGCATGAAGGTAAGTCGATCGGATTCATCATCGGCGAGTACATCGGCGAGCGGGGCAAGAACATGTTCCTCTGGTTTGCTTTCCTCGTCATTATCCTCGTGGTGGCTGTGTTCGCCTTGCTGGTGGCGATCATCTTGGATGCCTACCCACAGGCGGCGACCGCGAGCATGATCTACATCGGGCTGGCGCTGGTATTTGGTGTCTGGCTCTATCAACTCAACCTGCCGTTCCTTGCAGGAACGGGGGTCTTCGTCGCCGGCGTGTTTGGTAGCGTCTGGGTCGGTCTTCAGTTTCCCATTGCGCTCTATGAACCAAGCGGATTCGCCGACCAGGCGTTTATCTTGCTGTCGGGAGATGGTGGCTGGGTCCCTGGCTCGGGACTGTTCGGTGCGAACACCGCGATGTGGATCCTCGTTGCACTGGGATATGCGTTCGTCGCGGCGATTCTTCCCGTCTGGGTGCTTCTCCAGCCACGAGACTACCTCTCGTCGTTTCTCCTCTACACCGGGGTCGGCGGGACCTTACTCGCAGTCATTGTCGGCACCTTCCTCGGAACGGCACAGGCACCCGACGGAACGACCGGCGCGGAGGCGCTATCGATCCAACTGCCGGCGTACACCGGCTTCTTCGGTGGTGACCTCGTTGATGTCGCGATGCCGTTGTTCCCGCTGCTTTTCATCACGATTGCCTGCGGGACGATCAGCGGCTTTCACTCGCTGGTCTCTTCGGGGACGACTTCCAAACAACTCAACAGGGAAACCGATGCACGGATGATCGGCTACGGCGGCATGCTCGCCGAAGGCTTGCTCGCTGCAACCGCACTGGCGGCCGTTTCCGTCATCGCTGTCACCGGAGCCGGCGTCGAGGGAATCGGCGCTGCCCTGCCAAACTTCGCCGAAGGCGGTGGGCTCATCCTCACCAGCTTCGGTATCCCAATGCTCACCGGCGAGGTGTTCATGGCGCTTGTCTTCGTCAGCTTCCTGCTGACCAGCCTCGACACCGGCCTCCGGCTCGGCCGCTACATGGTCGAGGAACTCGTCGGGACGCCAGAAAGCGACGTGGAAAACGTCGTTGCCAACAAATACGTCAGCACCGGCGTTGCAACGTTCGCTGCCTTCCTGCTCGTCTCGAGCGGTCAGTGGGAAGAGATCTGGCCGCTGTTTGGCGGTGCAAACCAGTTACTCGCCGCGCTTGCGCTGTTGACCGCGACGGTCTGGCTGGCCAACTGGAAAGACTCCAAACAGTTGCTGACCACGGGCGTTCCAGTCGTCGTGATGACCGTTATCACGATCTTCGGGCTGCTCTGGCTTGCGTTCGTCGAAAACCTCCAGCGACAACTGCTCAACAGTGAGTGGATGGCTGAAGCCTCGACGATCGAAGTCATCTCGAGTGGCCTGCGAATGCTGCTTGCGTTCGTTTTGATCTTCCTTGCGCTGTCGATCATCAAGATGGCCTGGGAGAATCTCCGGTCGACTCGAGATAGCCTGCTTACGACCGACCAACCGACCGTCTCCGACGACGATTAACCGTCGGCTTCCACACCGACGCGGTTAGCGAGAAAACAGTCCGCGAACGCGATCGACCAACCCGCTTTTTTGATCGACTGGCTCCCAGAGTGCAAACGCCGCGTCGATCTCCGTGCGCTTGCTCGAGACGACGGCCTCACAGTCGGGTGCAACGACACAAAGGTGGATCTCGTAGTGGCCGTGAAAGCCGTATTTGAGGAGCGTTCGATCGGTGAAGCCGTCGACGAACGACCGGACGGCATCGGGAATCTCGGGAGCGACGAGGACGAATGTACACTCCGTCGCCCGATGTTGGTCGTTCGGCTCGACACGCTCGTCGGCTACCGCATGTCCCAACTCGACTACCCGCTCTAAGCTATCGATCGAGACCGTCGAGCGACGATCCGCGAACAGAAACTCCCGCATGTGGTGGTTTGCGTACTGCACGGAGGGGTGAAACAGGTGCTTGCTGCTTTCGACTCGCAACTCGCCGTACAGATCGAACCGGTGGCCCCGAAGATGGACGTCCTTCTCGAGGTCGTAGCTGTGCATGAGCCGATCGCTCACCCGGTCGAGATACGCATCGTCCCAGTCGGGGACCGCCTCGAGCACCGCGTCGGGAACTAACTCCCCCTCGAGGTCGTCGGCCCCGTCGGCTGCGTCCATGCCTCGATATTCCGAGCCAGGGCTAAATAATCGTCGGCAAAGCGGTTGGTATCAGTTCGTCGTGATGATCTCGATCACGTCGCGAGCCTCGACTTCGTAGCTTTTCCCCAGTTGTCTGTTGCTTCGACAATCGATCGCATGCAGGAAACCATCGCCGATATCCGAGTGGAGGCTGTAGGCGAAATCCTCGGCTGTCGATCCTGGCGGGATCAGATAACAGTCAGGCAGGACCTCGCCGCGTTCGTTCCCCAGGCCGTTTGCACCGCCAGGAAACACCGCCACGACGCCGAGGACGTCGAACAACGCCGTCTCGATTGCTGCCTGGACGCCCGTTGCCCCGTAGGCATCCAGAAACTCCCGAATCTGCTCGAGTCCCTGTTCCTGGTCGGCCGAGACGTCTCCGAAGATATCGAACTCGCCGTCGCCCGGTCGGTAGTCGACGACACCGGCTTTATCAGCGGATTTTAGCGCTTTCTCGGCGTGGGCGCTACAGGGAACGATCGTCAGGTGTTCGTAGTCCGGATCGGCCGTGATCTCCTCGTAATTTGCCTGGGCTTCGGGTGTGTCCATCTTATTCGCCGCGATCACCATCGGTTTCGTCTCCGTCCGAATCTCACGGGCGAGTTCGAGTTTGTCTTCGTCATCCCACGCGTCGGGATCGAAGCCGACACCAGTTCGCCGGATCAACCGCTTGATCTCGTCTTCGTTCGTCTTGAACGCGCTCATCTGTTCGGCCAGTTCCTCCTCGATAGCGTCGTCTTCGGTCGTATACCCCGACGCATACCGATTGATCCCTTTCTCTAGGATATCCAGATACCACTGATCTAACTCCGTTTCCAGAAACGCGATATCCTCCCGGGGATCGTGACCCTCGGTGGCTTCACCCTCGAGGTCCGTCGTCCCGGAGAAGTCGACGACGTGGACGAGGACGTCAGTTTCGTTTAGGTCCGTCAGAAACTGGTTGCCGAGTCCGGCACCCTCGTGTGCGCCGGGGATGAGTCCGGCGACGTCGACGAGTTTCGTCGGGACAAAGCGCGTTCCGTGGTCGCAGTAGCCAACCGATGGCGTACACTCCTCGTCGAACTCGGGTGCTGCACACTCGACGCGGACGTAGGCCTCGCCGACGCTGGGATCGATCGTCGTAAACGGATACGCACCCTCGGGAACGTCGTTCATCGTCGCCGCATTGAAAAAGGAGGACTTGCCGACGGATGGTTTGCCGACGAGCCCGATCCGATAACTCTTGCTCATTGGTCCACCCAGGAGCGGCCCGATTAAACGGGTTTCCTTCCGAAATACGTGTGCGTGAGTGAAACAGTGTCACTCAAACGGAAGCAACAGGAGTCACTACGTCCTCGAGAACAGTACATACGTCACAGACTGACAGTCATCCCCGAATATTTATAATCGGTCGTGGAGGTGTCCGTATGGAGAATGTCGACGGCTCGGCTCGCTTGCAGTGTACGAAAAACGACGGTGTATCACATCTCTCCGAGGTGACATCCGGCGAGGCCGAACCAGCGTGTGTCGATCGGTGTTCGACCTGTGGGGCGACGATTGACTCGGATGGGCTTCGAATCACTCACGTCGTCCGGGTCGATTCCCTCGTTTCCGAGACTCACTACTGTAGTGACGACTGTGTTCCCGACGAGGTCCCTGAGCGGTCGCCGGATCGACCCGACGAACCGCAGGATTGGTCGTACTGCCGGTGAGGTGTCGTCGCAAGCGAAACGGTTGTCCCTGCACCGTCCGGTTGCGCCGATCGTCTCACTCGAGGACAGCCGCGAGAG
>LKMM01000087.1 GCA_001563885.1 Natrialbaceae archaeon B1-Br10_E2g27 | reverse complement strand
TCGAATCGGTCACCTCCGGCTACGCTGGTGGCCACACTGAAAATCCGACCTACAAGGAAGTCTGTGCCGAAACGACGGGGCACACAGAGGTTGTTCAACTCGAGTACGACCCCGACGTGATCAGCTACGAAGACCTCCTCGAGGTGTTCTTTACGATCCACGATCCGACGACGAAAGATCGGGAGGGCCCAGATATCGGCTCGCAGTACCGGTCTGCGATCTACGCCCACGACGACGACCAACTCGAGACCGCCCGCGAGTTCGCCGACGCCCTCGTCGAGGAGGGTGTCTACGACCGGGTTGTCACCGAGATCGAGCCGCTCGAGACCTTTTATGAGGCCGAGGCCTACCACCAGGATTACTTCGAAAAGAATCCGACCGACGCCTACTGCCGGATGCACGCTGCACCGAAAGTCGAGAAAGTCCGAGAGACGTTCACCAGGAAAGCGGCAGGCGACTGACTGTCACGTCTAGTTGGGGAAACTATATTAAACCTGACTGCAGTATTAATACTGTGGCCGGAGACGATACCCTCGAGGACCTACTCGATGAGCTCGAAAGCAACAGCGATCTGGAGAAGGCAGGACAGCGCCTCTCGATACGGACGGAAGAACGACGCTACGGAAAGGCCGTCACGATCGTCAGCGGATTCGATGTCCCGACCAGCGAGATAGAATCGATCGCATCGGACCTCAAGTCCTCGCTTGCGGCCGGCGGGACCACCACGGACCGATCGATCGAACTGCAGGGAGATCACGCGGATCGACTTCCCGACCTGCTTCAGGAACACGGCTACGAGGTCGACTGATACTGCCGGACGTCCGTCGGAAAGCGCCGCCCCGGGTGGCGATCACACAGCTCCGTCCGATAGTATGAGACGGACCGTTGTCTGTTTTGGCCGGTCGATCGAAGACCGGCAATCGATTTACCGACCGGTTGACGGCGAGAACGATTGGCTCGAGGCTCCCGAGTCGTGTTTGGGCCGACAGAGAGCTACTGTATCGCACTCGAGAGGACCTTCGCTGCGACTAACACCGGATCCCACGTCGTATTAAACGGCGGCGCGTAGGCCAGATCGTAGTTCTCGAGTTCGAAGACCGTCGCCTCACCCTCGAGGGCGGCGACGATGGCGTGGCTGCGATGGACTGCGCCCTCGCCGTACTCGCTTGCGAGACTCGCCCCGAGCAGTCGACCGCTTTCGCGATCGGCGGTCATCGTTACCCTGACGGTACCCCCCTCGGGGTAGTATCCGGCCCGCGATCTGGCGTCGACCGTCTTCGTGACCGGATCGAAGCCGGCGGCGCGTGCCTCCTCGTGATCGAGTACGCCGGTGCGTGCGGCCTCGACATCGAAGGCTTTGATCGCGGCCGTTCCGGCGACTTCGCCGCCTTCGGTGGGTGTTCCGGCGACGGTCTGGCCGACCGCACGGCCGTGTCGGTTGGCCGTCAACGCCAGCGGGACATAAACCGGGTCGCCCGTTACCGTATGGATCGCCTCCGAACAGTCACCTGCCGCGTAGACGTCGGGAACGTTCGTCTCGCGGTAGGCGTCGGTCGCGATCGCACCGGTCGACCCCAACTCGATGCCCGCAGCTTCGGCAAGTGCCGTCCGCGGACGAACGCCGGTTCCAAGCAGGACCATCTCGACGGGAATTTCCCCCTCGCTCGTGAGAACTGCACCGACGGCCTCCGAACCTCCGGCCCCACCACCGTCGCCCGCGCCGTCTCTTCCGGCGATGGACTCGACTTCCGAACCAAGATGGGCAACGACATCTTGGTGTTCTATGTGCTCGAGGACCGTCTCGCTTGTCTCCTCGCTGAACCCCTTGAGCAGGCGATCGCCGCGTTGAAAGAGGTTTACCTCGAAGCCGTTTTCCGCCAGGGCTTCGGCCATCTCGATCCCGATGTAGCCGCCGCCGATGACCGCGACCGGACCAGAACACTCCTCGAGGTACTGACACGCCGGACCCCGATCCGACTGGTGGAATGACTCCTCACTGCGCGCTCGAGCGACGTACTCACGCAGTTCCTTGCCGTCGCTCATCGACCCCAGCGTATAGACTCCCTCGCGGTCGGTGCCGGAAATTGGTGGTTCGACTGCCGCCGCGCCGGTCGCGAGCAACAGGTGATCGTACGACTGGACGATCTCTCCACCGTCTTCCGTGCGTTCGGCAGTCACCGTCCGTGTGTCTGGATCGATCGCGGTGACCTCGTGACCCGTTCGGAGGTCGATATCTCGCTCCTGGCGGAACTCCTCGGGTGTCACGGAGACGAGCGCCTCGAGTGACTGGATCTCGCCTTTGATGTAGTAGGGAAGCCCACAGGCCCCATACGAGACCCATTGGCCTTTCTCGAAGACGACGACCTCGAGGTCGGGGTCGTCCCGTTTTGCTTTGCTCGCTGCGGACATCCCCGCAGCATCCCCGCCGACGACGACGAACGTCTCGGTCATAGCCGTCTTATCAACCGGGACAATTGTAAACACCCCGAAACGGCCGCGAAATCGAACGCGGTTGGGCCAGCCTGTCCGTCCTGGCCGGTTGCGGTCGGCACGCTGGCGATGGATTTATTGGTATCCACATCCTGTCTGTGCTGGGTCATGAACACCATCAGGCAGGGGTTGAGTTACGGGGACGTACTCCTCGTTCCGAACCGATCACCAGTCGACAGCAGACGAACCGTCGATCTCTCGACGCAACTGACACCGAATATCGCCCTCGAGACGCCGCTGGTTTCGGCGGCGATGGATACGGTCACCGAGGCCGACCTCGCGATTGCACTCGGCGAGGCCGGCGGCATCGGAACGATCCACCGGTTTCTTACGGTCGACGAACAGGCCCGGGAAGTCACGACGGCGGCTGAGACGGGGGTCCCAGTCGCCGCCGCAGTCGGGATCAACGAAGACTACGTCGGCCGTGCGAGTGCGCTTCTCGAGGCCGGCGCGGACGTCCTCGTCGTCGACGTCGCCCACGGCCACCTCGAGCGAACGCTCGAGGCTACCGAACGGCTCCGGGCGACGTTTCCCGACGCCGAGTTGATCGTCGGCAACGTCGCTACCAAAGAAGGCGTCGAGGACCTCGCCGAGGCGGGTGCCGATGGCGTGAAAGTCGGAATCGGCCCCGGTTCACACTGTACTACCCGAAAGGTAGCCGGTGCCGGCGTGCCCCAACTCACCGCCGTCGACGACTGTGCCGACGCTGGCGAGAGACTGGGCGTGACGATCATTGCCGACGGTGGCATCCGCACCTCCGGCGATGCGGTCAAGGCGCTGATGGCTGGTGCGGATACCGTGATGCTTGGCAGTCTGTTCGCTGGTACCGAGGAAGGCCCGGGGGAGGTCCTCGAGGTCGACGGCGTCAGATACAAACGTTCACGCGGGATGGCGACGACTGCAGCGGCCGAACGCCGTTCGGATAAAGACGAAGACGTTCGTGCAGACGAGGGTGTCGAAGGGCTGACGCCGTACAAAGGCCCTGTCGCCGACGTCGCCGCGGAGTTCTGTGCTGGCATTAGATCCGGCCTCTCTTACTGTGGTGGGCACACACTCTCCGAAGCTCGCGAGAAGGCCGAATTCATCCGCGTCGCTGCAAGTGCGAAAGAACGCGAAGGAGCACACACCGACGACGAGTGGGAGACGATCAGCGTCGACAGCGTCGATAAGGCAGCCGTCGGCACCGACGATTGACCACAGTGCGGGGGATACCGCCGCTTTACGCTCGTGGGGAGCTCATACTATCGGACGGAGCTGTGTGATCGCTACCCTGGGGCAGCGATTCACGACGCCCTCGAGTTTGCCGTCGGTGTCGGTCGGCAGCCCCAGAGGAGATACTTTTATCAGATTTCGGCTCTCAGGTAAGAATCGATGCAACCTGTCGTCGCAATCAGTCGGACGCTTTTCATGCGGGTGTAGCGACGGCACCCGGGGGGACCGCCACAACACATCCCGGTCATACGGGCGCACGTGGCGTCGAAACCCGGCTCGTTTCCGGGAATCACCGAACTGTCTTTGACGACTGAAAACCGGCGGGTTTTACGCCCGCCATCGACAGCATACAGATATGAGCACCAACGACGAGTTTCCGACGGACCGCCCGGCGGTGGTAACCTGTGGGTTGCCATATGCCAACGGTGACTTGCACATCGGGCACCTGCGTGGGTATATCGGCGCGGACGCCTTCGCCCGCGCCCTCGAGACACTTGGCCAGCAGACGGCCTACGTCTGTGGCTCGGACATGCACGGAACGCCGGTGGCAGTCAACGCCGAACAACAAGGCGTCGACCCCGAGGAGTTCGCCCTGGAGTGGCATCGACAGTACGAGGAGACGTTCCCGAAGTTCAACGTCGAGTTCGACAACTACGGTCATACCCACGACGAGACGAACACCGAACTCACCCAGGATATCGTCCACACGTTAGATGAAGAAGGCTACGTCTACGAGAAAGAGATTCAGGTGGCCTACGACCCCCAGGCCGACCAGTATCTGCCCGACCGGTACGTCGTCGGCACCTGTCCCTACTGTGGGGAAGCGGCCCGCGGCGACGAGTGTGACGAAGGTTGCCAACGCCACCTAGAACCCGGCGAGGTCGAAGACCCGCGAAGTACGATCACCGGTAACCCCGCCGAGTACCGAAAACGCGCCCACAAGTTCTTCGAGGTTTCGGCGTTTGCTGAGTATCTCACCGACTTTTTGGATGGCCTCGAGGGAACCTCGAACGCGCGAAACCAGCCTCGCCAGTGGATCGAAGACGGCCTGCAAGACTGGTGTATCACCCGGGATATGGACTGGGGGATCGACTACCCAGGTGAGGAGAGCGTCGCTTCGGCGGAGCACGGAAACGGCGACGACCTCGTCCTCTACGTCTGGGTCGACGCCCCGATCGAATACATCGCCTCGACGAAACAGTACGCAGAACGCGTCGGCACCGACGAGTACGACTGGGAGGAAGTCTGGCGCGAAGACGGTGAGATCGTCCACATCATCGGCCGGGACATCATCCAACACCACACCATCTTCTGGCCGGCGATGCTCGAGGCGGCCGACTACAACGCCCCGCGAGCGGTGGCCGCGACGGGCTTTATTACGATCAACGGCAAGGGTCTGTCGACCTCTCGGAACCGGGCAATCTGGGCCAAAGAGTACATAGACGAAGACTTTCACCCCGACCTGTTGCGCTATTACCTGACGACGACCGGCGGCCTCCAGCAGGACGTCGATTTCTCCTGGGATGCCTTCCAGGAGAAAGTAAACGGCGAACTCGTCGGCACCGTCGGCAACTTCTGGTATCGCTCGCTTTTGTTTGCCTATCGCAACTACGAGGGGACGCCCGAGGCTGACGTCTCCGGGGAGGTTCACGAGCGAATTCAGGATGCCATCGCAGACACCCGGGAAGCCGTCAACGACTACGACCTTCGCGGGATCGGTCGTGCGGCGACGAGTCTCGCCCAGTTTGGCAACGAGTACATCCAGCACAACGAGCCCTGGAAGCTCACTGATGACTCACCCGACGAAGCGATACAGGTCATCCGCGACTGCGTACAGATCGCGAAAGCCGTCGGCGTCTTGCTCGCGCCGATCGCCCCAGAAAAAGCCCAGGCGCTCTGGGACCAACTCGGCGAGGAGGGTGCAGTCGGCGACGCCAACCTCGAGATCGCCCTCGAGACACCACCTCGACACTTCGACGAACCAGGTGAACTCTTCGAGAAGATCGACGACGACCGCGTCGACCAGCTCAACGCGAAACTCGAACAGCGAATCGAGGAGGCAGCCACAGACGAGGAAACCGAAAGCGACGACACCGACGGGGACGAAGACGCCGCTATGACCGACACCGACGACCTCGAGGCGCTCGCGGAAGATCGTATCAGTTTTGATGAATTTCAGGATCTCGACATCCGAATTGGTCGGATCGAGAGTGCGGAGGGCATCGACGGCGCGGACGATCTGGCCCGACTGGAAGTCGACATCGGTTTCGAGACGAGACAGGTCGTCGCGGGGATCAAACAACTCCACAATCTCGAGGAACTTCCCGGCGAGA
Organism: Natrialbaceae archaeon B1-Br10_E2g27; assembly: GCA_001563885.1. GTDB lineage: Archaea > Halobacteriota > Halobacteria > Halobacteriales > Natrialbaceae > Natrarchaeobaculum. The sequence continues at coordinate 2,790 of LKMM01000087.1, read as the reverse complement.
AGTGCGTCCTGCTCGCGAACATGGAACCCGCCGAACTGTTCGGCGTCGAATCGAACGGGATGATTCTGGCCGCAGGCGAGGACGCTGATCTGTTGACGACCCACGGCGACGCCGAGGTCGGCGAGAAAGTCAGGTGACGTGCTCTCACGACTACCGTCGTGAGTCTTGGGCCTGCTTTAGGCCATACCCAGTGGTTCTCGATCGCATCGATTTCAATCAGAGACGATAATAAAGTCGTGCCGGCCGAGGGCGGCATATGACTCCCCGAGGCTGGCGTTGTGTTGTTCGAACTCGGTCTGTATTTCGCCCCAAATAGATGCCATCTCCTGGGCGTTTTGGATGTCCCGATCGGCGAGATCGATCAGTGAGACGTACGTAGGCATACAGAATGGGACGTGTGACAACGGGTAAACCGTTGGCATGGCAGGAGACGGGCGTCAGGTCTTCGCAGAGGAACCCTGAAGAATATACACGCAGAAACGAGGAAATCACCTAGCTTTTTGCAGAGCGTAGCGAATCCCTGGGCATGAGAAATGCGAAGATCGTCTGTACGCTGGGGCCTGCATCCGGTGACCAGCGGACAATTAGAGAGTTGGCGGACGCAGGGATGTCCGTCGCGAGGCTAAACGCAAGCCACGGCGACCGGGCAGGTCGTGCAGAGCTGATCGACCGGGTACGGGCCATCGACGAGGAGCGGGAAGATCCCGTTGCCGTCATGCTCGACACTAAAGGTCCAGAAATCCGGACTGCACCGCTTCCGGACGGCGAGACGGTTACCCTCGAGACGGGTGCCGAAATCAAGTTCGTCGAAAGCGAGGAAGTCTCCTCCGAGGTCGTTGGCCTCTCGCTGTCGATCGACCCCGTCGAACCGGGCGACCGAATCTTACTCGACGACGGCCTGATCGAGACCACTGTCACAGATCACGATGGCAAAACAATTACCGCACGTGTCGACACCGGCGGCGAACTCGCCGGCCGAAAGGGTGTTAACGTTCCCGGCGTCGACCTCGATCTGGATATCGTCACCGAAAAGGACCGAAAAGACCTGGAACTCGCCGCCCAGAAGGGAGTCGACTTCGTCGCGGCCAGTTTTGTCCGTGATGCCGAAGACGTCTACGAAGTCAGCAGCGTCCTCGAGGAAGCGGGCGCTGAGATTCCGGTCATTTCGAAGGTCGAACGGGCGGGTGCAGTCGCCAATTTAGGGGAAATTGTCGAAGCCTCAGACGGGATCATGGTCGCTCGCGGGGATTTGGGCGTCGAGTGTCCGATGGAAGAGGTGCCGATGATTCAAAAACGGATCATCCGACAGTGTCGAAACGCCGGCAAGCCAGTCATTACAGCGACGGAGATGCTCGATTCGATGATCGAGTCCCGGCGACCGACACGTGCGGAAGCGTCCGACGTTGCAAACGCCGTCCTCGACGGGACAGATGCCGTAATGCTTTCCGGTGAGACTGCGATCGGCAACCACCCGGCCAAAGTCGTCGAGGCGATGGACAGCATCGTCCGCGAGGTCGAACGCTCGAGGGAGTACGGAGAGCAACTCGAAAGTTGGGTTCCGGCGGCAGGCGAGGCCCGGACTGACGCGCTGGCTCGTTCGGCACGATTCCTGGCGCGGGATATCGGTGCTGACGCGGTCGTGGCTGCGACCGAATCCGGCTACACGGCGCTGAAGACGGCAAAGTACCGCCCCGGCGTTCCCGTCGTCGCCTCGACGCCGAGTCACGAGGTTCGCCGACGGCTTGCACTGTCGTGGGGTGTCAGGCCGCTGTATGCCGAAGTCTCCGACCAGGGTGCCGACGCCGTCGTCGAACGAGCCGTCAAATCCGCCCTCGACGCAGACATTGCAGAAAGCGGCGACACCGTCGTCGTCCTCTGTGGGATGATGACCGACCTCGAGGGGGCGAACACGACGAATATGCTCAAAGTTCACGTCGCCGCGGAGACGCTAACGACGGGCCGGGTCGTCGTCGAGGGTCGCGTAACCGGGCCACTCGCCCGCGCGCCCGATGGCAACCTCGAGTCGGTCCCCGAGGGGGCCATCGTCGCGCTGCCGACTGATTTCGATACGGAATTTGTGGGTGACATCTCGAAACTCGGCGGCATCGTCAACGCCCAACGCGGGATGACCGGCTATCCAGCCCTCGTCGCCCGCGAGATGGGGGTTCCGATGATCAGCGGCGCGGAGCTCCCGGATACGGAAACGGGAACGACGGTGACAGTCGATGCCGAACGCGGCGTCGTCTACGGTGGCGACATCGACAGCGACGTTCCGCAAGCCTGATACTATCGGACGGAACTGTGTGATCGCCACCCGGGGCGGCGATTCACGACGGACGTTTGGCAGTATGACCTGCGTGGCCCCCACGGGTTTTTTACTACCCGGACAGTAGATCCCGGCATGGCAGACGAGGAGGCCGAAAACGGCCGCAAGAGAGATGATGTGGACGCTTCTTCGGCGTGGAACACTGACGGTGACTCACCGGAGTGGCACCCGTCCCATCGGCCGATCGCCACCGAAGACGACACGGGCCGTCCGAACGAGCCAGACCAGACACGAATTGCGATCGATCTCTCCAGAAACGACGAGCAAGCGACGGCTGACTCCACAGAAAAGGAATCCGATGAGTACGCCCCAGAACCCAGTTCTGCTCCCGTCGAACCCGAAACGCCGACGCTCGAGGGGGCGATTTTCGTGCTGATGGGCGCTATCGTGATGATCGCCGTCATCGCTCGAGTCGTCTCCATCGTTTTTTGAACCTCGCCGACACAGCTATGACGACGCCGTGT